>JBEKNG010000259.1:0-7555 GCA_049523075.1 Paraburkholderia sp. | reverse complement strand
AACCGGCCAATTTCCGGTGCTAAAGTTGGCAATATAAATTACACATGGAGGGAGGTATAACACTGCATTCGCTTACCGGAATTACTTTGAGGAAAGGATTGGCGCCCAATCGAAATCGCTGGTAAGCACCCTGATCATCGTGAGCGATTCGACGACAGTAGGGCGGCTGCAGCGGATGTGCCTGAGCGTGCTGACGTTTTGAGAGTCCCCAACCGGGCCTAGGCGTCGGCGAACGGAGGCGCGACCCCCTCGGCCGCGCCGATTTCTCCGTCCGGCACGAACACGTAGCCGCGGCCCCAAACCGTTTGCACATATCGCGGCTCAGACGGGGCGACTTCAATCAGACGCCGCAGACGCCAGATCGAAACGTCGAGGCTTCGGTTGCGGTGCACCTCACTATTGCCATGCAGCTTCTCAAGCAGTTGCGTGCGGGTGAGCACCGTCATCGCGTGGGTGATGAACACCTTGAGCATGGCAAATTCGCTCGAGCGCAGCGGAATGCGTTCGCCGTCGCGGCGTAATTCGCGCGCAGGAAAATTCACCTCGAAACGGCCGAAGCGATACGGCGCGCGATTCTCTGGCGCGCCAGGCGCAATCGCGCCGCGCCGGCGCAACACAGTGCGGATGCGAGCGAGCAGCTCACTCGGTTCGAATGGTTTGCCGAGCTAGTCGTCTGCGCCAAGTTCGAGGCCGATCACCCGGTCGATCACGTCGGCGCGCGCTGTCAGCAGGATCACTGGAATGTCGTCACCGGCGAGACGCAACGCGCGCAGCGCACTGATGCCGTCCAACTCCGGCATCATGATGTCGAGCACCACCAGCGCGGGGCGCACGCGTTGCAGCACGCGCTGCAACGCCATACCGTGATCGAGCACTGTTACCGAGAAGCCACGTCCGTTCAGGTATTCGCGTACGAGGTCGCGTACGACGGGATCGTCGTCGACGACGAGAATGGAATGGTTCATTCCGGCAATCTTAGGAGATACGCCGGAGCGCTCCTGGCGCGCAATGCTTTCTAAACCTTTCCCGGCCAACCGCAGGCGCCCGGCATTGCGGCGAAGGTTTCGCTGAAGGTAAAGGCGAAGGCGTCGAGCGCGACCCGCTCAGACGCCCCACTGATCATGCGGCGACGGGTTCGCCCGAGCGTTCGACATCGAGCGTCTCTTCGTGGAACGCCGCAAGCGATTCGCGGTGCGCCACGCTGACGATCGCGGCCTTGGGCAGGCGCTCAGTGAAGAGGTGATAGAGCCGCGCCTCATTCGCCGCATCGAGCGCGCTGGTGGCTTCATCGAGGAACAGGTAATCGGGCTTGTGTAGCAGTACGCGGGCAGCGGCGAGGCGCTGCTGCTCGCCGGGTGACAGGACGCGTGCCCAGTGTCCCGATTCGGCCAGGCGGTCCGCATACGCTTCGAGGTGGCACACGCGCAGCGCTTCGCGGCATTCGTCGTCGGTGTAGGTATCGGCGGAGGACGGGTAGGAGAGCGCGCCTTTCAACGTGCCTATCGGCATATAGCTCTGCTGCGGAATGAACATCATGCGTGCATTGACCGGCGCGTCGATCGCGCCGTCGCCGAACGGCCAGAGTCCGGCGAGCGCCCGCATCAAGGTGCTCTTGCCCGATCCGGACGGACCGCGTACCAGCCAGCGCGAACCGGGCTGGATCGTGATATTGCGGATCTGCGAGAGTGCCGTGCCGTTCGGCAGGGAGAGCGACAAACCTTCGGTGGTGAGCTTGTCCTCGTCGACGTAGTGCAGATTGATGCCGCCATGGGCGGTGGCCGGCGAGGTGGTTTCTTTCAGATGCGACGCATGGATGACGCGTCTGAATTCGCGCAGACGATTTACCGTAGCGCGCCAATCGACGAGGCTGCCGTAACTGTTGATGAACCAGGAGAACGAGTCGCTCACTGTGCCAAACGAGTTCTGGATCTGCATCAGGACACCGAACGTGAATGCGCCGGCGAAGTACCGCGGTGCGGCGACCGCGATCGGAAAAATAATCGCGATCTGGCCGTAGAAGCTCAGCACGAAGCTCAGGCGCTTGGTGTACTTCATCACTCGCCACCAGTTATCGCGAATGCGCTGGAAGACATTCCCCGCGGTGGCCCGTTCGGTTGCTTCCCCATCGTAAAACGCGATCTGTTCGGCGTTCTCGCGCACCCGGATCAGACCGAAACGGAAATCTGCCTCAACCTTCTGTTGCTGGTAGGTGATCGAAACGAGCGGGTGGCCGAGTTTGTAGATCATGTACGAGCCACCTAACGCATAGAGCGCGGCGACCCACACCATGTAGCCGGGAATGACGAGCGGGACGCCGCCGAGCGTGACGCTCAACGAGCCGGCCAGTCCCCAGAGGATGGTGACGAACGTAATGAGCGTGACAACCGTCGACAGCAGATCGAGCGTCAGCGTGAGCGTATTGGTCGCAAACGACTGAAGGTCGTCGCTAATACGCTGGTCGGGGTTGTCGGCGAGGCGGTCGCGCTCGATCCGGTAGAACGCACTGTCGCCGAGCCACTCTTCAAGATAGCGGTGAGTGAGCCACTGTCGCCACCGGAACCCGAGCATCTGACGCAGGTATCGGCCGTACACGAACAGAATAATCATCGCGAACACGATGACCGAGAAAACCACCATCAGGTGCGGGAAGTCGTGAACGTTCTTGGCCTGCAAGGCGTTATAGAAGTCGCCGTTCCAGGTGTTGAACTTCACGCTCAGCCAGACGTTCGCGAGGTTGATCGCAATGATCGTGACCAGGAGTCCCCAGGCGATCTTCCATTCTTCAGAAACCCAGTAGGGCTTGATCAGACTCCAGGCAGAGACTTTATCGTCCGGCTCTAGCGGGTGGGCGGGGGAAATATTGGGTGTCATGACCATCCTGAAGAAATGCTGGCTCATCTTGGGCTGGCCCACTACGACTGGACCAGTTGGCTCAGTCATAGCGAGTCGGCGCCACAGCGGAATTGCGATTGCGGCCCGGGTCTCGACCCCTTCGCGCGACTGCCCGATTCTGGCGCGAACTCCTTAAGCCAAAATTAATCGCGGCAGACCCAGGCGGTATCGGGCGTGGGGCAAGAAGCCGCGCCAATGGCGCAAGCGTCCGATCGTTGCATTGTGCCAGACGGCCGTGCGCGGCTGCATCAATCGGCGGCTACGGCTCCCGCGCCGCCCCGGTTTGCGGCCTCCGCGCCTTTTATGGTCTAATGACTCTTGACGAAACAGGGGTGCTTTGCGCGCGGGCCACACGCCGCGGTGAGGCTGAGAGAGACCCTTTGCACCCGATCCGGGTAATACCGGCGCGGGAAGTTTCCGGAAGTCAGCTTTTCTTCCATTCTCCCGCCGGGCAGCGTCCGTCACTGGATGTGCCTTTTGCCCGGCCGGCCTCGCCCGCCGGTTTCGTCCTTGGGTACGTGCGCCTGTTGCCGTACGGAAAGGATACGATGACCGCTCATTCTTCAGTTTATTGCTTCGTTCGCCGCCCCACGGCCCATGCCGCTCTGCGCGTGTCGGCGGGACCGCGATGAACACGCTCGCTCAACCGGATTTCGCTGTGATCGGCGGTGGCCTGTGCGGCCGGCTGGTCGCCTGGCGGCTCGCCGGCGCGGGGCATCGCGTCGCGCTGTACGAGCGCGGCAATGCCGCCGGCTCGCAGGCCGCGGCATGGGTGGCGGCTGCCATGCTCGCCCCGCTCGCCGAAGCGGCCAGCGCCGAGTTGCTGATCACACGCCTCGGCGCGACCTCGCTCGATACCTGGCCGAAGGTGCTGGCCGAACTGCCTGAACCGGTGTTCTTTCAACGCAATGGCACGCTGGTCGTCTGGCATCACGCCGACCGTACCGAAGCGCCGCTGTTCGAACGCCGCGTACGCTCAAACGCGCCCGCCGATCTGCTGCGTGGCGGCTTTGTCACGCTGTCGGGCACGCAAATCGGCGCGACGGAGCCCGCGCTCGCCGGCCGCTTCACACAAGGCTGGCTGTTGCCACACGAAGGACAACTCGACAATCGCCAGGTGCTCAGCGCTTTGGCCGCGGGTCTCGCCGAGCGCGGTGTCGAGACGCACTGGAACACGCCAGTCGCCGATCACGCCCTGCCGCCGGCACGCGTGACGATCGATTGCCGCGGGCTCGGTGCCAAGGCGGTGTTGCCCACCTTGCGCGGCATCCGCGGTGAAGTTGCCCGCGTGCATGCGCCCGGTATCGGCCTCACGCGCCCGGTGCGCCTGCTGCATCCGCGCTACCCGCTGTATATCGCGCCGAAGCAGAACGATCTCTACGTGATCGGCGCCACCGAAGTGGAAGGCGAGGACATGTCGCCCGTCAGCGTGCGTTCAGCGCTGGAACTGCTCAGCGCGGCGTTTTCGGTCCATCCCGGCTTCGGCGAGGCGCGCATACTCGAATTGAACTCGCAGTGCCGCCCGACCCTGCCGGACCACCGCCCGGCGCTGGTGTGGGATGGCGCGCAGACCTTGCGCGTGAACGGCCTGTACCGGCACGGCTACATGATCGTGCCGGAAGTCGCGGACGAAGCCACCCGCTTCGCCGCGGCGCTGCTTGGGGGACGCATCGGCGACGCCGACGCATTCGCGGGCTGGCGGCGCGATGCCCGCTGGAGCGAGCTGTTTCAACTCGCCCGGCTGGACCCACAAGATTGCTCGCAGGAGCCGGCATGAGCGTTGCGGGCATTGCCTGTCTGATTGGTTATCACGCCCTCCGTCTGCGTTATCGATTGAACCGTATCTGAACACCATGAACATTCATATCAACCAGAAGCCGTTGTCGCTCCCCGACGGGGCGACCGTCGCCGACGCGCTTGCTGCCTTCGGCGCGCGCCCGCCGTTCGCCGTTGCGCTGAACGGTGATTTTGTTGCCCGCACCCAGCATGCCGCGCGCGCGCTGCAGGCGGGTGACAAGCTCGACGTCGTGCAACCCGTCGCCGGCGGCTGAACGGTGGTCGCCTGCGGCCAAGCGGCCGCGCATTGTCAGAGACAAGGATTTTCAGATGACTTCTTCCACTCCCGCCGACTCGCTCACCCTGTACGGCGAAACTTTCGCGAGCCGCGTGCTGCTAGGCACGTCGCGCTATCCGTCGCTACAGTCGCTGTCCGACTCGATCGATGCCGCGAAGCCCGGCATGATCACGGTCGCGCTGCGCCGGCAGATGAACGAAGGCGGCGCCGAAGCCGGTTTCTTCGACCTGCTCAAACGCCACGGCGTGCCGCTCTTGCCGAACACGGCCGGTTGCCAGAGCGTTGGCGAAGCGGTCACGACCGCCCATATGGCGCGCGAAGTGTTCGAGACCGACTGGATCAAGCTGGAACTGATCGGCGACGACTACACGCTGCAACCCGACCCGGTCGGCCTGATCGAAGCGGCTGCACGGCTGGTGAAGGACGGCTTCAAGGTGCTGCCGTACTGCACCGAAGACCTGGTGATCGGCCGCCGTCTGCTCGATGCCGGCTGCGAAGCGCTGATGCCGTGGGGCGCGCCGATCGGCACCGGCAAGGGCGTGATCAATCCGTACGGCTTGCGGGTACTGCGCGAGCGACTGCCCGATGTACCGCTGATCGTCGACGCGGGGCTCGGCGTGCCGTCGCATGCTGCGCAGGTAATGGAATGGGGTTTCGACGGCGTGCTGCTGAATACGGCCGTATCGCAGGCGACCCATCCCGACGCGATGGCCCGCGCCTTCGCGCTGGGCGTCGAAGCGGGCCGCCAGGCCTATCTCGCGGGACCGATGGCCGAACGTGAAACGGCCCATGCGAGCACGCCGGTGGTCGGCATGCCGTTCTGGCACCAGGACGGGAGCGCAGCATGAACCAGACATCGACGCAGACTTCGCCGCTCGGCGGCCGCGAGCTGTTCTGGCCGCCCGCTGACGAACTGACCGAAGCCGCCGAGCGCATCCGCGCGCGGCTAGGCGTTTGGCCGCCTACCCACGCGCCCTGGCGTATTTGCCTGACCGCGCCGGACGACACCAACGGCGGCGACCTGATTATCGTCGCCGACGCCCAGCAGCACGGCGAGCAGGTGGCGCGCTGGCAGGTGCAGGGCGCAGGGGTGATCGAAGCGGCTGCGGGCCGTGCCACCCTGCATCTGGGTGGCGAGCGTTATCCGCTGGAAGGTCATCTGGCGGAAGACTGGATTCCCGCGATGGCCGCTTTTCTCGATTGTGGCTTTGCGCCGCACGACGCGCTGGTGCTGGCGCTCGCCTGGCGCGACGGCGACGAAACGACCGCCGCCGATGCCTGGCCCACGGATCTGTCCCGTTTCCCGCGCGTGACGGGCCTGCCGGCTGCGCCGCAGCAGCCGTTCGCGCGTTGCCCGGAACGTCTTGGCCTGTACCCGGTGCTGCCGACGGCCGAGTGGGTCGAGCGGGTGGTCGGTTTTGGGGGGAAGACGGTGCAGCTACGCCGCAAGACGGCCGAACCGGGCGAACTGGCGCAGGAAATCGCCCGCTGCGTCGCGGCGGGTCGCGCGCACCACGCCCAGGTGTTCATCAACGATCACTGGCAGCTTGCGCTCGAAGCCGGCGCGTATGGCGTTCACCTTGGTCAGGAAGACCTGCACAAGGCTGACCTCGCCGCGCTCGCTGCTGCGGGCGTGCGTCTCGGCCTGTCGACCCACGGCTACTACGAAATCCTCACGGCGCTGCACTTCCGGCCCAGCTATGTTGCGCTCGGCGCGGTGTTCGCGACGACCACCAAGGTGATGCCCACGGCGCCGCAAGGACTCGCTCGCCTCGCCCACTACGTGCGCCTGCTCGACGGCGTGGTGCCGCTGGTGGCGATTGGCGGGATCGACCAGCAGGTGCTGCCGCAGGTGTTGGCGACGGGTGTCGGCTGCGCCGCCGTTGTGCGTGCTGTGACGGAGGCGGCCGATCCTGCTGCCGCCGTATCTGCGATGCAGCGAGGGTTTACGCCATAATCGCCTAGTCCCTGCCTTTTCGGGACAGGGCGCGTCACGGCAGCTTTTGCACGATGGCCCTATAATTCGGCCTTCTGTGTAAAAGGATCGTCAGCTTCGTGCCTTCCTCCTCCGAGACCCTTCTCGAGCTTCGCGACGTCGACTTCGGTTACGGCGACCGGCTCGTCCTGTCGAACCTGAACCTGCGCTTCAAGCGCGGCCAGGTCGTCGCGGTCATGGGCGGGTCGGGGTGCGGCAAGACCACCGTGCTGCGGCTGATCGGTGGCCTCGTGAACGCCCAGCGCGGGCAGGTCCTGTTCCAGGACCAGGACATCGGGTCGCAGACGCGCGATGGCCTGTACGCTCTGCGCCGCAAAATGGGCATGCTGTTTCAGTTCGGCGCCTTGTTTACCGACATGTCGGTGTTCGAAAACGTGGCTTTCACGCTGCGTGAGCACACCGATCTACCCGAAGAGTTGATCCGCGACCTGGTGTTGATGAAGCTCAACGCGGTGGGCCTGCGTGGCGCGCGTGACCTGTCCCCGGCGGAGATTTCCGGCGGCATGGCGCGGCGTGTGGCGCTCGCCCGGGCCATCGCGCTCGACCCCGAACTGATGATGTACGACGAGCCGTTCGCCGGTCTCGACCCTATT
>JBEKNG010000258.1:0-7567 GCA_049523075.1 Paraburkholderia sp. | reverse complement strand
ATCGACGTATCCAGAACCGTCATGAAAGTCGCGAGCGCTACGACAATCGTGGCGATCACGAGCTGGCCGCCTTGCAGCGGCGGATGTTGGACTGATGCTGCAGGTGAGGCGGGAGGGGCTGATTCCTGCGTCATAACTCGTGGCTTGTGGGCAAATTAGACGGACCTGAGCGGTCCGGCAATGGCCACCGCGATCCAGCCGGGCGCAGGACGCGCCTCGGGAACATCCGGGAAAACGCTTAGTCGCAGTCGCCGATCGAAAACGATCATCCCGCGTATGGTACGCGTTTCCAGCCAGTTTATTAAATACTTAAACCAGCGCAGGAGCGAGCCTGCTCAGGGCCCGCTTCTCAATGCTAGTGATGACCATCGAATTTTGCAGGTGATGCCGCACCCTTGTGACCGATGTTTTACACAATGCCATGCCAGACCTCAGTGCGCGCGTTTCGAGCCTCCGCGCGCGATGCGCTGAAAAATTTGGGGCCGCTGGCTCGTCAGGATCTGGCAGCATGAGACGTGTTGCTAGTCATCGGCCGGCTCGTCCTCCTCCATTGTGTCGATCGTGCCGCTATCCTCGGAGCGCGTCAGGACGAACTCGGCAATCGCATTCCAGTGGCGCAACGCCTTGACGCGATCGCCATCCATTACAAACTCGAAGGTCGTCTTCGGGCTCAGGTAACTGCGGAACTGGAGGTCTTTGAACGGCACCAGAATCTCAGCAGGTCCGTTTGCAAAGCGCAGTGTGAGCTTCTGTTCACGGTTCAACCGCACCACCGCTTTGATCCCAATCGCTGTCACGTAGGTGCCCGTGATTTTATCGAGGACGGACTGGGGCACGGTCTCGGGTGCCCGCCTGAATACAGCCTCGGCTTGATCGATCCACAGCACCGCCCGGTCGATGTCACCCAGCGGGCTCGTCTGGAACAGGACCGACCATGCGCCTTCGACTTCGTCATCAGGACTGTCGAAACGGTCGTAATGGAAATGGTTCAGCGGAAGATGGGTCTTGCGGAATACAAACTGCAACTGATCATTCTCGAGTGAGATGCTCAAGGGCCCATACGCAGGGTGTTCGTATCGTCCGACATAGCTGGCAAGATCATGCGACGGGCGTGTATCCGGCACGGGGCCCGGCACAACCCTTTGGCGAGCCTCCCGAAGACTGCTCCTTGCCCGCCTCGTAAAGTCGAACTCCCGTTGGATCCAGTCCGTTGGCGGTAGTCCCAGCAGACGGTCATAGATTTCATAGCCCACGGCATTGCGCAGGAGCGCGCAATGGTCGCCGATAATAAAAACGTTGACGCCAATTTTTTCGTTCGGCAAATACGAAACTTGCGAATGGAACGCGCGAAGATCTCCACCGTGACTGGTTAGAAGATGTCCTCTATACGAAGCCGTTTGCCGGCCCATGCCATAGATGGCATTGAGCTCCGGTGTGAATCCCAGAACATCGTTCATCATGTCAGGCATTGCAATGCCTGGCGCCAGCGTCGCCTTGAGAATGCGCTCGGGGATAACCTGCGTGCCCGCAACCCGACCATTGTTCACCAGCATCAGCAGCCAGCGGGACATATCATCCATGGTGGCGACAATGCTGCCGGCGGGACTCGATTCGTCGGTGTCCATATACGGCGGCTGCCACAGTTCGTCGCTGTCGCGCTTCTCCAGAAACGGCACCGCAGGTTCCGGTTGCGTGAGCATGTCAGCGATGGTGAACGCCGTCTGGGTCATGCCGAGCGGCGTCAGGATCTCGTCACGCACGAAGTGGTCCCAGCGCTTCCCGCTCAACAATTCCATGATGTGGCCAACCGCTTCATACATCATGTTGTTGTAGATGAATTTCGAGCGCAACGGCGCAGTCGGCTTCATGAAACGGATTCGCTCGAACAGTTCCTTCAGCGAGAGGCGCGCCTCGTACCAGATCATGTCGTGCCGCGGTACGCCAGTTCTATGACCCAGCATGTCGCGTAGCGTGACGGCTTCATCGAGCGTCTTGTCGTAAAAGCGCAGGCTGGGGACGAACTCGCGGATCGGTCGATCAAAACTGAGCAGGCCGCGATCGACGAGGAGGCCTGCCGCCACGGCAGTAAACAACTTCGTATTCGATGCAATGGGAAACCACGTTGCCGCCGTAAATGGCAGCTTGCTGGCATGGTCACGATACCCATAGCCCTTCGCGAGCACGACCTCCTCGTCCCTGACAATGCTTACCCCGATGCCTGGCACGTTCCAGTCGCTTACCAGTTTTTCCATAAAACCGTCAAAATCGCCCAATTCGCTTAGCATCGAATTTGTCCTTTAATGGCAAGTTGATCGTCGAGATGCACTTTCTGCGGTCTTTTAAAGCACCCGGATGAAGCTAATGGATATCGTGACACAGGAAACGGAAGTAAAACAAAGTGGGCGACTAGCGCTAAACGACCGGCGCGCTGCACTCGAGCATCTAAGCGCGAGCACGCGAGCTGCCGCTTCGGCAAGCGGTTCGCTCGCGGCGACACGTCCGGCGCAAGCCGCGAGCAAACGTGCTACGGCCGCTGCCGATACCAGCAAGCCGCTATTTGCGTATGTCGGCACTTACACGCCCAATGGCCTCGGCATCCATCGCTTCCACGTTGACCGGAATAGCGGCAAGCTCGAGGCACTCGAGCCGCTGCGTGGCATCGAGAATCCAGGCAAGCTTGTCGTTGACCGGCAACAGCGCTTCCTGTTCGCGGTGAGCGAAGTCAAGAACTACAACGGCACGTCGAACGGTTCGGTCAGCGCCTATGCGATCGGAAGCGGCACTGGCACGTTGCAGTGGATCAACACGGTCAACTCGCGCGGCGCCGGCCCGGCCTATCTGAGCCTGCATCCAAAGGGCCGCTTCCTGATGGTCGCGAACTACAACAGCGGCAGTGTCGCGGTCTTCCCGGTTTCGAACGACGGCGTGCTGGGCGAGGCTTGCTCTGTTCAGCAGCCGCAGGCGCCAGCCGGTGCGCAGCACGCGGCGGAAGGCGTGCCCGGCAGCTTCGCCGTCAGCGACCACGACGGCCCGCATGCGCATGCGATTGTGCCCTCGCCCGACGGTCGATTCGCGATCTCGACCGATCTCGGTGTCGATCGAACCTATATCTGGAAGTTCGACGAAGCGACCGGCGCACTGTCACCGAACGACCCGCCGTTCGTCGCGTCGTCAACTGGCGCCGGACCGCGGCACCTCGCGTTTCATCCAGATGGCCGCTATCTGTACGAGGTCACCGAGGAGGCGTCGACGCTTGTCTGCTATGCGTATGACAGCACGCACGGCGCGTTGACGCAGTTGCAGTCGGTCTCGACGCTACCGGACGCGTATCAGGGCACGAGCTTCGCGTCGGACCTCGTGTTTTCACACGATGGCCGCTTCATCTATGTTGCGAACCGGCTGCACGATACGATCGTGCAGTTCAGCGTTGCCGGAAACGGCCATCTGCAACGCGTCGGAGAAATTCCCACCGGTGGTGACTATCCGCGCGTGATCAAATTTGATCCGTCGGGTCGCTTCATGTATTCGCTGAATCAACGCAGCGACCACATCGCGATCTTTTCCGTCGATAAGGCCAGTGGCAAGCTCCGGTTTACCGGGATCTACGTTGCGGTCGGCAGCCCGTCCGATATCGCTTTCGCGACAGGGACAAAATCCCTCGCTTGTTGATGGGGAAGGCGCTCATTCTTCGCTAATTGTCGCCACTCACAATGGCTCCTGTCAGCAAGAGCCTCTCTCACATCAATCCGACAGGAGCGCATCATGAACCGCAGACATATTGCATTACTCGTACTGGCCACGACAGCGTTAGCGTTTTCTATCGGCAACGCACAGGCGGCACAAGGTTGTGGACCGGGAGGCTGGCGGAACGTCTGGGGCCAATGCCGCTATGCAGGTCCCGTTATTGTTCAGTCGGCCCCGGTCGTCTATACGGCACCCGCGGCTCCCGTTTCGAGCTACGCCTGCCCGCCCGGATACTGGCTCGGCCCGTGGGGACACTGCCGTGACACGCCATACCACGGTCGCCTGCCAAACGGGATGTATCAGTGACCCGGCAGCACCAGCCGCAAAGCATATACGCATTCTGCAGACGAATTTGTATAGCCCGTATGCCCTTCCACTTCAGCGGCGGCTTTTGTCCGCCCAGCTTGCGTTCGGTTGAAAGTTCGCCTTTGCAGAAGCCGGTTGCGTGCAACCGGCCATCCGCCGCCGTTCATCTATACTTCGTAGATCATCACTGAATCTGGTGCCCACTGCTTGAGGCAGGGTGAAGAGGAGTGCCAAATGGAAAGTGGTCTTCATACCAGGGAGAATCGGCTACCACGCCTTCCCAGTCGAAGATGCGAGCGCCGAACGCTTCTGTTTCTGGTCCTCTCGTGCTATCTGAGCGCAGCGCTTCCGGCACAAAACCAGGCATCTGCCGATGCAACGCAGGCGAGCCCGAAGGCAGCGCACGCCCCCCACCTTGACCGCTCCGGAAAGACACGCAAGGGCAAGGTCTCTTACTACGGGCACAAGTTTTACACAAAAAAGATGGCTGACGGCACGCCCATGGACCCGCAATCCAATGCCGCCGCGAGCAAGACTCTACCGCTTGGCACCAAGGCGAAAGTCACCAATCTGAAAAACGGCAGCAGCGCGGTGGTCGAGATCCGCGATCGCGGCCCTTACGTCCAGAATCGAATTGTCGACGTATCGCCCAAGACCGCCGATCAGCTCGGTTTGAAAAAAGATGGCACCGCCCCTGTCGAGGTCAAGCCGATGGAAGTTCCGCAGTCCGACGGTAGCGTGAAACCAGGTACAGGCGCAGCGGACATCCAGCGCGTCCAATAACGGAGCCCGCCTCATATGCGTCTTGAAGCGCACAGGCTTATACTCGGTTACTCAAACGGACTCCGGGCATGCCAAAGCACTCCCCTCACTCTTTGCGGCATCAATCCGATTTGCCGCTCCCTACGCCGAGTATCGCGTCAGTGTCGATGGCATCGCTGATCGCGGTCCTTGCATGGTTGGCCTTCGCCGCGCAGACCGACATTACGATTACCAGAATGCTGTTTCGCGGCCTGAGCGTCATCGAGGGCGTCGAGCGGCTAAGCAGCTATCTGACCAACCTCACGATATTTGTCGTCGCGGTCAGTTTTACGTGCGTCGCCACGCGAGCACGCGCTGCACCTGGGCGATTTTTCCGCAAGCCGCCGGTGCTCACCGCCGTCGTCGTTTATATTGTGTTCGTCGGCCTCGCCTATAACACCTTGCTGCGCCATCTATGGACGCCATCGGGTTACCGTGCGCTGCTCAACGAATTGCTGCATACGGTCATACCGCTGCTGTGCGCGCTGTACTGGCTGCTATTCGTCCCCCGCTTTCATCTGCTATTGCGCGACTGCCTCTTCTGGCTCGTCTATCCGCTTTGCTATTTGTTTATGACGCTTTGGCGCGGCAGCGAAACCGATTTTTATCCTTATCCGTTCATTGATGTCAGCGAGCTCGGTTACGAGCGAGTGCTGATCAATACCTTGTTGCTGTTGTTCGGCTTCGTCCTCCTCATGGGCGTCTTTATAGCGATCAATCATCGCCGTCCGCGTCCCGCGCCTGCAGCCGATGTGTATCACCGTCATGGCGGCGATCCTATCGACGACCGGTCGCTGAATCCGTAACCAACGGTGGGCAGAACTCGAAGGGACAGTCTGAGAAGCACGCTGATCGGACCAGGGAAATCCCCAAGGCGCGAAATGCAGACAGCGCCTGCCAATGCGTGCGCCAAACCCAGCGGCCGCATACGGCATCTCTCTCCTGTGCGAAGCACGCTATGTCTATCCCGGGAACGCCGAGTGGACCTGCTTCGTGACAGATTACAGCGAGTGCATCGGCAATGAGCACCACCACGATCACAACTTCACGGTGAACGGCGCGCAAGCCGTGTCCGCAGTCGAGATCAGCGTACGCGAACTAATGGCGCTGTGCCTCGCGGAGAACCAGCGACGCTTCTCCGGCTACGACCGTCGTCTGCTGCGCCCCGGGACGATGCCGAGGCTCGTGCGATTCGGGCTGCATTTCATGCGCGCGCACAAGACAAGTAGCGGCTTCAATTGCGGCGAACCCGTGACTACCGTGATTACAACGCGTGCTGCCGCGCATTTGGCCGCAGGTAAACCCGGTAACGCAGGAAGCTTGCTTGCCAAAAGGTAAGTATGTGCTATAAAAAAATGCTAGTTAGCAGGTCTACCGGTTGCCCGGCCAAAGAAAAGGGCGCCTCCACTGGAGCGAGCGCGACAATCGATGAGTCTTCTGGAGCTCAGAGACGTTTCCAAACACTTCGGGGCCATTCGCGCCCTGAACGACGTCACCTTAAGTCTGGAGCCGGGTCAGGTGGTTGGACTGATGGGCGACAACGGTGCCGGTAAATCGACTTTGGTGAAGGTCATCGCCGGTAACTTTCCGCCGTCGCACGGCGAGATCCTCATCGACGGCAAGGCGGTGCATTTCAGCAAGCCCGTTGACGCCCGCGCCCGGGGAATCGAAGTCGTCTATCAGGACCTCGCGCTTTGCGACAACCTTACGGCGGCCGCCAATGTCTTCCTCGGCCGTGAGCCACGGCTCGGCTTTTGGCCCGTCCGCATTCTCGATCACGCGACCATGTATCGGCGCGCCGGCGAGCTCTTCAAAGAACTCAAATCGGAGACGCGCCCCCTTGATCTCGTCAGGCAGATGTCAGGAGGCCAGCGACAGGCTGTGGCGATCGCGCGCACACGGCTCTCCGAGGCGCGGCTCGTCATCATGGACGAGCCGACGGCGGCGATCAGCGTCCGGCAGGTGGCGGAGGTGCTCAACCTCATCAAACGGCTGTCCGAACATGGCATTGCGGTCATCCTCGTTAGCCATCGCATGCCCGACGTATTCACCGTTGCCGACCGCGTGATTGTCATGCGGCGTGGGCACAAGGTCGCGGACAAGAAGACTGAAGCGTCATCCCCAGAAGAGGTGACCGCTCTCATCACCGGAGCTATCGCCACCGCCTGAACCATGACTCGCATGGGAGCCCGAAATTGAACGATCCGCAGGAAAGGCCCACGCCAATCTCGGCATTGCTTGATAATCCGCAAGCCGCGAAGACCCATACCCGCTGGACGGGGCTTATGGCGAGCCAGGTGTTCTGGGTGGTGCTTGCGACGATCATTGCCTGCGTCGTGCTTTCGTTCGTCACCTCCACCTTCGCGACGCAGCAAAACCTTTTCAACGTCACGCGCAACTTCGCCTTCGTCGCCATCGTCGCGCTCGGCATGATGGCCGTGATCGTCACAGGCGGCATCGACATTTCGGTTGGCTCGACCATCGGCTTGAGCGGTATCGTCCTCTCGGTGGTTATGAATGCCGGCTACCCGATCTGGGCCGGCATCGGCATGGGGCTCCTGACCGCGGGGATTGTCGGCCTCGTGAACGGCCTGCTCATCGCCTATCTCGACATGCAGCCGTTCGTCGTGACGCTCGGCATGCTGAGCGTGGGCCGCAGCCTCGCGCTGGTGTTCTCAGGCAGCCGGACCATTTTCGATTTCGGTCCCGACGGCAG
>JBEKNG010000257.1:0-7571 GCA_049523075.1 Paraburkholderia sp. | reverse complement strand
GGCGGCTCGCAGACGGTCAATATGTATTTCGCCAAGACGGGTTCCAACACGTGGGACGTCTACGCGGGCGTGGCGGGCGGTACTGCCCAGATTATCGGTCAGGCGCAGTTCAGCACCGCTGGCGCGATGACGTCTTTCCAGCAGGCGACGACGACTGGCACGCCGCCGGTCACTACGTTTGCCGCACCCGCAACCCCCGGCACCGTCAACTTCCAGATAGCGAACACCGACGGTTCAGGCACGCCGCAGACCCTGTCGCTGAACCTCACCGGCACCACCCAGTACGGCAGCACGGACGGCGTCAACGATCTGACGCAGAACGGCTACGCCGCCGGCCAGCTGACCAGCTTCACCGTCGGCACGACAGGCGTCCTGACGGGAAACTATTCGAACGGACAGACGGCTTCACTCGGCCAGATCGTGCTTGCCAACTTCAACGACCCGAACGGGCTGGTCGATCTCGGCAATAACGAATACGAGGCGACCGCGGAGTCGGGCACGGCGCAGATCTCCACGCCTGGCAGCACCAACCACGGCACGCTGGAAGGCGGCGCGGTGGAAGAGTCGAACACGGACCTGACCAACGAGCTGGTCAACCTGATCACCGCGCAGCGCAACTATCAAGCGAATGCGCAGACGATCAAGACCCAGCAGACTGTCGATCAGACCCTGATCAACATGTAAGCGCAGCAGGAGCCGAACGCATGACCGACCGTCTGATTTATACCGCGATGTCGGGCGCCACCCAGGCGCTCGAACAGCAGGCCATTGTCGCGAACAATCTCGCCAACGCCTCGACCACCGGCTTTCGCGCCCAGCTCGAGACGTTTCGCGCGGTACCGATGTCGTTCGGCGACGGCAGCACAGTCAACGACGACACCACCCGCACTTTCGTGCTGTCGTCGACCCCAGGCGCGGACACCACGCCCGGGCCGATCCAGCAGACCGGCAATCCGCTCGATGTCGCCGTGCAGGGCGACGGCTGGTTGAGCGTGCAGACCGCCGACGGCGGCGAGGCGTACACGCGTGCCGGCAATCTGCATATTGACCAGAACGGTCAACTGGTGAATGCGAGAAATATGCCGGTGCTCGGCACGGGTGGTCCGATCTCGGTGCCGCCTGGCGCCCAGATCACGATCGCCAAGGACGGCACGGTCTCCGCGCTTGCAGCGGGAGACCCGGCCACGGCAGTCGCCGCGGTCGATCAGTTGAAGCTGGTGAATCCGCCGGCTGGCACGCTCACACGCAGCGACGACGGCCTGTTTCGCACCCCCGACGGCACGCCGGCCAACGCCGATCCGACCGTGACGCTTGCGCCCGATTCGCTCGAAGGCAGCAATGTGAGTCCGGTGAGCGCGATGGTCTCGATGATCACCAATGCGCGGCAGTTTCAGATGCAGACCAAGATGATCGAGAACGCCGATCAGAACGACCAGACCGCTAACCAGTTGCTCACTTTCAGCTAACGGGCGGCACGTTCGCTTGCGCCCAGGAGAATTCACACCGTGAACCCCTCACTCTATATCGCTGCGACCGGCATGAACGCGCAGCAGTCCGAGATGGACGTCATCTCGAACAACCTCGCCAACGTCAGCACCAATGGTTTCAAGGGCTCGCGCGCCGTGTTCGAAGATCTGCTGTACCAGACGGTGCGTCAGCCCGGAGCGGACTCGACGCAGCAGACCCAGATCCCATCGGGTATCCAGATCGGCACCGGCGTGCAGCAGATCGCCACCGAGCGCCTCTATACCCAGGGCAACCTGTCGCAAACCGGCAACTCGACGGACGTGGCGATCAACGGCAACGGCTTTTTCCAGGTGCAGATGCCGGATGGCACGACCTCCTATACCCGCGACGGCTCGTTCCAGACCAATGCACAGGGTCAACTGGTGACCGCGAGCGGCTATCCGGTCATTCCGGTGATCACCGTGCCGATTAACGCCACCTCGCTCACGATCGGCACCGACGGTGCGGTGACGATCACCCAGCCCGGCACCCCGAACACAGCGCAGATCGGTGCCCTGCAGCTCGCCACCTTCATCAACCCGGCGGGCCTCGACGGGCAGGGCGAAAACCTGTTTGCGCAAACGACTTCCTCGGGCGCGCCGAACGTCACCGTGCCGGGTACGAACGGCGCGGGCTCGCTGCAACAGGGCTATGTCGAGACCTCGAACGTGAACGTCGTGCAAGAACTGGTCAACATGATCCAGACCCAGCGCGCGTATGAAATCAACAGCAAGGCGGTCACCACCTCTGATCAGATGTTGCAGACCCTCACGCAGATGCAGATTTAAGGGTCCTGAGCCCACAGGCGGTAGGTAAACAAGATGTCGCAATTCGATCTCTATCCGGTGAAGGGCGAGGCGCGCAGCGCGCTCGTCGCCACGGCCAGCGTGCTTGCTCTGGCGCTGGGCGGCTGCGCGCTGGTGCCGAAGCAGCCAATCGTCCAGCAGCCGATGACGGCCGTGCCGCCGATGCCGCCGCACGTGCAGGCGCCGGGCTCGATCTACAACCCGGGGTATGCCGGCCGACCGCTTTTCGAAGATCAGCGGCCGCGCAATGTCGGCGACATCCTGACCATTGTCATTGCCGAAAACATCAATGCGACCAAGTCCTCCGGTGCGAACACGAATCGCACGTCCGGGACCTCGTTCTCGACCACGAGCGCCAGTTTTCTCAGCGGCCTGTTCGGCAAAGCCAACCTTACCTCTCAGGGCGCCAACACGTTCATGGGGACGGGCGGCGCCAACGCGTCGAACACCTTCAATGGCGTGATCACCGTAACGGTGACCAGCGTACTGACGAACGGCAATCTGGTGGTGAGCGGCGAAAAGCAGATGCTCATCAACCAGGGTAACGAGTTCGTGCGTTTCTCGGGCGTGGTCAACCCGAATACGATTTCCGGGCTGAATGCCGTGTACTCGACCCAGGTGGCCGACGCCAAGATCGAATACTCGGCGAAGGGCTATATCAACGAGGCGGAGACCATGAGTTGGCTACAGCGCTTCTTCCTAAACGTGTCGCCGTGGTGATCATGAGCTTCGCATCTTTCCGCCGCCTGCGCCGTTGCGGCTTCGCCTGTCTGGTGTTCGTGCTGGCGTGCGGCGCACTGCCGCCAGCGGCGCCCGCGGCCCACGCCGAACGGCTGAAGGATCTGGTCTCGATTCAGGGCGTGCGGGACAACGCGCTGATCGGCTACGGCCTCGTTGTCGGTCTCGACGGCACGGGCGACCAGACCACGGAGACCCCGTTCACGACGCAAACCCTCGCGAACATGCTCGCGAACCTCGGCATCTCGATCAACAACCAGTCGGCCGGTTCGTCGAACAGCACGTCGGCACTGACCAGCATCCAGTTGACGAACGTGGCCTCCGTGATGGTGACGGCGGTGCTGCCGCCGTTTGCCCGGCCGGGTGAGACGATCGACGTCACCGTGTCGTCGCTCGGCAATGCGAGGAGCCTGCGCGGCGGCACGCTGCTGCTCACGCCGATGAAGGGCGCCGACGGCTCCGTGTACGCGCTTGCCCAGGGCAACCTGGCGGTGGGCGGGGCCGGCGCCAGCGCGAACGGCAGCCGCGTGCAGGTGAACCAGCTCGCGGCGGGGCGCATCGCCGCAGGTGCGATTGTCGAACGCGCGGTGCAGAGCAGCGTCACGCAGGACGGCACCATGCAGCTTGAGCTGAACGACATGGACTACGACACGAACCAGCGCATCGTAGCCGCGGTCAACAACGCCTTCGGCCAGGGGACGGCGACGCCCCTCGACGGCCGTACGATCCAGTTGCGCGCACCGGCTGATCCGGCCCAGCAGGTCGCGTTCATGGCGCAACTCGAGGATATCAACGTGAATCCTGCGCAAGGGGTGGCGAAGGTCGTGCTGAACACGCGCACCGGATCGATCGTGATGAACCAGATGGTCACGCTCGACAACTGCGCGGTCGCGCACGGCAATCTGTCGGTGGTGGTCAACACCCAGCCGGTGGTCAGCCAGCCCGGCCCGCTCTCGAACGGCCGGACCGTCGTTGCACGGCAGTCCCAGATCCAGTTGAAGCAGGACGACGGCGCGCTCAAAAACGTGAACGCCGGCGCGAATCTGGCCGACGTCGTGAGGGCGCTCAACGCGCTCGGCGCGACGCCCGCTGATCTGATGTCGATCCTGCAGGCGATGAAGGCAGCAGGGGCCTTGCACGCCGAGCTTGAAATCATCTAAGGAGCCGCGATGACTACCGATCCCACCTCAGGTACGGATGATCTGACGCAGCGCTTTGCGCTCGACGTCCAGGGGTTCGACAGCCTGCGCTCGAAGCTCGCCGCGTCGCCGCAACAGGGCATCAGGACGGCCGCCAAGCAGTTCGACGCGACCTTCATCACGATGATGTTGAAGAGCATGCGCGATGCGACGCCGCAAGACGGCCCGCTCGATTCGCGTGAAGGCTCGCAGTTCACCTCGATGATGGACGAGCAGATGGCACAACAGATGTCGTCCAAAGGTATCGGCGTGGCCGATGCGATGATCAAGCAGTTGATGAACAATTCCGGCGTGCAGGGCAGCGAGGCTGGCGAGGGCAACACCGCCGCGCTGAACGCGCTGGCCAAGGCCTATGGCAATTCCCAGGCGAACGGCTCGCTGGCCAACGGCGTCGGCTTTTCGCGTAACAGCGCGCTGACGCCGCCGCTGCGCGGCGACGGCACGACCCATGTCGATGCGTTCGTCGATAAGCTCGCCTCATCCGCTCAGGCTGCAAGCGAAACCACCGGCGTGCCGGCGCGTTTCATCATCGGCCAGGCCGCGCTCGAATCGGGCTGGGGCAAGCGCGAGATCCTGAAGTCGAACGGCGAGACCAGCCACAACGTATTCGGCATCAAGGCCACCAAGGACTGGACCGGCAAGACGGTGTCGACGGTGACCACCGAGTACCGCAACGGCCAGCCGCAGCGGGTCGTCGAAAAATTCCGCGCCTACGGCTCGTACCACGAGGCGATGGCCGACTATGCGCAGTTGCTGAAGAACAACCCGCGCTACGCGCAGGTGCTGAACGGTTCGCATGACGCGGCGGGCTTTGCGATCGGCATGCAACGGGCGGGTTACGCCACCGATCCGCATTACGCGAAAAAGCTGATGTCGATCATGGACCGGATGAGCTAACCGGCCGAGCTGACCGGCGGAGCCGCAACGATAGGCCGCTGTCGCCGCTTGAAGCGGGATGGGTGAAGGGTTTGAGAGCGAGGTGGGACGTGAGCGGTTTGACGTTTACGCCAAATATTTGCCCCGGTGACCCTAAACTTTGGGTCCAAACTGCCGCTATTCAGTCAGACCTCAACACCGGGGTAACTTTTTTCCCGGTCAACGCACGTGTCACGGGCCCCGGCGCTGGACCTCGGGCACGGGCCCGTAAGAAACATGCACACCGGCAAGCCCATGGATACCACTGAGACGAACGGCCAGACGGACGGCTCTTCTGAAACCGGCAACGACTTCGGTCGCCGCAATCCGCTCGAGATCGGTGTCCAGTTGCGCAACCTCGTCAACCGCGGTGATTTTCTGACCGCGCAGTACAAGGGAGGCCAACTTGTCACCCGGATTCTCGACGTCGACGTGCGCGAGCGAACGTTCACTTTCGATTGGGGCGCGGTCGCCGAGCAGAACCGCGGCTTGATTGCTGCGCCCCGCTGCCTCTTTCACGCCCAGCCTGAAGGCGTGCGCGTCGAATTCGCCACCAGCACTCCGCGCGAGACCCGCTTCGAAGGCCGGCCGGCTTTCGAAGCTGACTTCCCCGAAGTGCTTTTTTACGTGCAGCGCCGCGAGTATTTCCGCGTCGACGCGCCGGTGCTCGACCCGTACGTCTGTACGGGCCAGCTGCCCAACGGGGAGCGATTCCGTTTTGAAGTGCATGACCTGTCGCTCGGTGGCGTGGGCATGCGCACGACCGACGCGAGGGTGGTCGACCTGCCGATGGGCTGCGTGCTGGACGATTGCGAACTGAGTCTCGGTGCGCCGGGCAAGCTTGCGGTGGATCTGCAACTGGTGTCGTTCCGCGCCATCGATCTCCCGAACGCCACCCAGCGTTACCAGCTTGGCATGCGTTTCGTGGCACTGCCCGGCAACGCCGAGAACACGTTGCAACGGCTGATTACCCAGCTTGAAATGAAGCGTCGCTCACTGGTGCGAACCTGACTTTGGCGCGTGTCGCGGCATCGCCGTGGCGCGCGTTTAAATGCGGGTTGTCCCTCAATTTTGTCGCCAGTGCGCCGATATACAGAGAGTTTTGGCAACCCGGTGGGCGCGTTGCCACCCCTTCAGGATGATTCATGTCCAGCAACCTTATCAATATCGGTCTCAGTGGACTTGACGCAGCCCAATGGGGGCTGACGACAACCAGTGAGAACATCAGCAATTCGACGACGCCCGGCTATGACGTCGAGAGCCCCGTCTACTCGGAAAGCTCCGGGGAGTACACGGGCTCCGGCTATCTTCCCGAAGGCGTGTCCACCACGACGGTCCAGCGCGCATACAGCCAGTATGTGGCGACCCAACTGAACACGGCGCAGTCGACAAACAGCTCGTTGAGCGCTAACTACTCGATGCTCGAGCAGTTGAACAACGTGGTCGGTAGTCCAACGACGGGTATTTCGACCGCGATCACCAACTTCTTCAGCGGTTTGCAGAACGTCGCTGACGGTGCATCGAGTCTCGCCACGCGTCAGACCGCGGTCAGTGACGCGCAGTCACTCGCGAGCGAGCTGAACTCGGCGGGCGCGCAGTATGACCAGATGGGCCAGAGTGTTAACTCGCAGTTGTCCACGGCGGTGTCTCAGGTCAATACGTACACTGCACAGATCGCTTCCCTCAATCAGGAGATCAGTGCGGCCAGTTCATCGGGGCAGCCGCCTAACCAGTTGCTCGACCAACGCGACGAGGCTGTGTCCAACCTGTCGCAGCTCGTCGGCGTGCAGGTGGTGTCGAATTCCAGCGGCGACAGTGTGTTCCTGCCCAGCGGCCAAGCGCTGGTCACCGGAACGACGAGCTACAACCTCGGCACCGCACCTTCGCCGGCCGATCCGACCGAGGACTCGATCACCTATCTGGGCGCAGCCGGCACGACGCCGAGCGCCTCGACGACCGAGTACCTGTCAGACTCCACCATGCAGAACGCAGGTGGCACGCTCGGCGGTCTGATTCAGTTCCGCACCCAGTCGCTCGACCCTGCCGAAGCCCAACTGGGCGCAATCGCAACCAGTTTCGCCGCGCAGGTCAACAACCAGAACGAACTTGGTCTCGATCTGTCCGGTAACCAGGGGGGCGCACTGTTCTCGGTAGCGGCGCCGCA
The DNA here is from genome assembly GCA_049523075.1 of Paraburkholderia sp. Lineage (GTDB taxonomy): Bacteria > Pseudomonadota > Gammaproteobacteria > Burkholderiales > Burkholderiaceae > Paraburkholderia. Next base: position 243 of record JBEKNG010000257.1, on the reverse strand, counting down.
AACCACGGCGAATGCGAACAACACGGGCAACGCGTCCCTCAGCGTCTCCTTTGTCAACGCGACCCAGCCGACCACGGGCAACTACACCCTGTCATATAACGGTTCCGCCTATACGCTGACCGATAATTCGACAGGCGCGACGGTCGGCTCGGCGACCAGCCTGAGCCAGCCGATCGACGGCCTGAATTTCTCAATGACCGGCACGATGAACGCCGGTGATTCGTTCTCGGTTTCGCCGACGAG
>JBEKNG010000256.1:0-7606 GCA_049523075.1 Paraburkholderia sp. | reverse complement strand
CGCGGTCTTTCGCGCGAGCTCGGGAAGTTTGGTGTGACCGTCAATGCGGTTCAGCCCGGTCCGATCGACACTGAACTGGCTCCCCAGCCGGGAACGGAAGCCCACGCAACGATGACCAGGCTCGCGAGCGTGGGTCGCTTCGGCAAGCCCGAAGAAATCGCCGCGGCGGTGGCCTACCTGGCGAGCCCCGAAGCGGGCTACACCACCGGCGAAAGCTTGACGGTCGATGGTGGGTGGATTGCCTGAGGAAACTGACGAGTTTCCGCTGACACGCAGCGAGGCTTGCTTTACTGGCAGACGTGCGTGTTAGTCCGAGGCGCGTGCGGGCGCAAAAGCATTCGCACGCGCTGCAGGAGGCGACAGCGCAGCATCGACTCAAAGGTGCGACGTATCGGACCGTTCTTGTCGAAGGACTCTAGAACCGCCGATGCGCCGAAGTGCTCGGACAATCGAGCTCAGTCATGTACTCCTGAGCACATTTCGTGCACAACCCCCAGCAGGTTCCCACGTTCGTCGCTGCGCGTGTCAGCCAGGGCAAACGACCTTCGACAATTGCTGAGCTACACAAATGCACGAAGACACCAGATTGCTTGCTTTGAGCGCCATAGCACACCGGTCGCGATTGGCTATCTTCCGGCTGCTCGTTGCCGTGGGGCCGAGCGGGTTGCCCGCAGGAGAGATATCCGCGCAGTTAGGAATCGTTCCGTCCAGCCTGTCTTTCCACCTCAAGGACATGTCGCGCGCGAACCTTGTATCCAGCAGCCGGGAGGGGACCTTCATCTATTATTCGGCGGGCCTGGATGCCATTCATGGAGTCATCGACTTTTTGACTGAAAACTGCCTTGCTGGCTCCGCAAGGAATCGTGCTGCCCGGTAAGGAAGATACGAAGTCGGCGGATGGGACGCATGCCTTCTGGCCGCACTGCCGGCTGGACATTTGGGTGTCCGTCATCCGACCCAATGCGAATGACAGTTACACTAATAGCCCATGTTCATCTGCCAGGAGACTTCTATGAGCAAGCATACCGTTGTATCGACTGCTGCCACGTTGCTGTGCGCGGGTGCCTTGACGGGCTTGACCCCCACCTCGGCTCAGGCAGGCACTGCGCCGGTGAAATGCCATCTGACCTACAGCATGTCCGGATGGTCAGCGATTTATCAGCATGCCGAAGGACGCGGCAAAGTGAGCTGCAATAATGGGCAAAGGGCCACTGTCACGATCAGCGTGCACGGGGGCGGCCTGACCGCCGGCAAGTTCCACGTGAGCGGCCGCGGCGACATCAGCAACGTTTACAGCATCAGGGACGTGTACGGCAGTTACGCGCAGGCCGGCGCTTCGGCCGGCGCGGGGAGGAGCGGTACTGCCCAGGTGCTGACCAAGGGATCTACGTCGATGGCGTTGACCGGCAGCGGTGAAGGCGTGGACCTTGGGGTAGCGGTCGACGCTTTCAAGATCGAACCGCTGCGCTGAGACAGGAGAGATGCTCTTATGTATTCCCTGTACCAGACGTCATAGGAGAGGAGTCGGAGGAAGGCACTTGAAGCAGCGCGCGACGCCATCGGACTGGGTCCGGCTTAACGGTGCCGACCACGTGTCGATAGGTAGCGGCGCGTTTATCCTGAAGCACCGGATGGCTGGGCTTAGATGCGGTCTCTGTTAAAGCCGATCTTTAACCGCAAAGCCATGGAGTCCGTTAGGAAACACGACAAAAACTAAGAGCCGGTGGACAGCTGCGACCGGGACTGTGCCTGAGTGTATTTTCTGTTCGATGGAGAACGGTGATTTAGGGACTGCTTATTGAGATCACCTTTCATTTTCACGCGCAGCCCCGATCGCAGATCAAGGGAAGCTCAACCGCCTCTATAGAGTTCTTGCAGCCGCGCCGCTTCGCCATTTTTCTGTGAGCGCACAAGGTCTTGATAGACTTCCTCGCGGGTTTTGGCGGCAGGAGCGCCAGACGTGGAGTTTCCAGATATGTCCGGACCCTCCGAATTGTCCGCGCTGGCCTGAACCCCAGTTGTCGGATTTGCGCCGGTGGCCTGCGCATTGGCGTGCCAGGCGCACGTGCAGAGTAGTCCACCAGCGACGAGCAAGACTGTTTTCATAAGAACCTCTTTTAACGAGCGTTGCAGCAACATCCCGTTGCGACGGGACGAGACAAACCCGGACCGCCTCAAGCACGAAAAGCAATGCGAATGAAAGTCCGGGAGAGGACGGGGCACCGAGGCAAATAAAAGTTACAAACACCTAGACTCTCGTTTGCCGGTGCTGTCATATCGATTCTCGGTCGGCCTGGACGCCGTCGCCACCCACGTAGGTAGGTAGGCGGCCGGAATCGACTCCGGAAAGATGTAGGCGCTCCTGATCTGGCAGACGCATCCAGAACGCTACATTTGTGTGTATAGCTTTGGATGGCAGGCTGCTATCCTGTTTGAATTGCACGCTGCCCTATCCGCGGACGGCGAATTTCCTGATCGAGCGTCGTCATGAGATCGTCAGACCTCAGGGTGCGCAGGTTCAGCTCGGCGGCTCAGGAGCGCGCGTTCCAGTGGGACTACGCGCGACGGTTCTCCGGACAGCGGAGGCTCGCCATCGCAATCTTCACCGTGTTGTGGGTCGTGTGGTCCATCCGCGACTTCTGCCGGTTAAACGTACTCGATTCCTCCCATCTGCACCACAACGAGCTGATTTTCCTGAGAGTCGCCGGAGCGATCGGAATGACGGTTCCGGTGCTGTTCTGGACCCCGCGCGCACTCGATGAACGTTGGGCCGTCGGGCTGCTCAGTCTCTGGACGATCAGTTGCTGGTTCACCGCCCTGAGAACGCTGCAGTTATATCCGGGCGACCTTGGCTGGCGGGAAGTCTATCCGGTGCTGATGTTTTGCCTTTTCGTGATATTCATGGCCTTTCGGCTTCGGGTTATCACGGCGGCTTGGCTAATCGGGATTTGCGTCGTCAGTTATCTGATCATGCTTTATTTCAAACCCGTCGGAGGGAGCGTCGAACTGCGCGTGGAGTCCGTGACTGCGCATGCCACGATGCTACCGATGATGTCTGTCGTCGGCGTGCTGCTCAGCATTCCGCTGGAACATGCCGCGAGGCGGGAGTTCATGTATCGGCGCACCTTGCGCGCGACCAACGCGCGCCTCGAAGCGGCGTCGCGCGCAATCAACGGGCAGAACAAACGCATGCAAGAGCTTGTCAGGGAGAAAGAGCGGTTTTTTTCATCGGCGTATCACGACATCCAGCAGCCTCTCGCCGCGATAAACCTCTTCATCCGCAGCGCCCGAATCGGGATCAGAGACGGACGCGCCGTGGATCGCGACCTTGATGTCATCGAGGAGACCGCGTCCGACATCCTCGACATGTTCAAGGACATTCAGGACTACAGCGAGCTGGGCTCATATGTTCCCCATGTCGTACCGGTCGATACCCACGGCCTTTTGACCGAGGTCTTCGAGCAATACCGGGAGACGGCCCGGTTGCGTGGCATCGATCTAAGAATCGCGGGACGGCGCGGGTACCCGCCGTCCATCGAGACCGACCGATCGCTCTTCAAACGGTCCCTATCGAATCTCGTATCGAACGCGATCAAGAACACGTCATCGGGTGGCGTTGTGCTTGGCTGGGTGCAACTGAATGAACGGCTGCGCGTCGATGTATGGGATACCGGCATCGGTATTGCGCCCGCCCATCGGGACGCGATCTTCTCCGAGTACTATCAGATCAACAATCCGGGGCGCGACCGTTCGAAAGGGCTGGGACTGGGGCTGTCGATTGTGCAGCGTGCGATCCATATTCTGCCGGGACATGACATGAGTTTCGCCTCCGTGGAAGGGCGCGGATCGCGCTTTTCCCTTTACGCGACGGTTTCGGCATCAACCCCGACCGTCGGGGAAAATGCTCATGATGGTGACGTCTACACGCCCGATCTCACTGGCACGTTCATGCTCCTGTGCGACGATGAACCTACGGTCCTCGAGGGCCTGGGGCGTCTTTTCTCAAGCGCGGGCGCGCTCGTGTACGCCGCCGAGTCGATGGCTGGATTCGAAGCCATCCTTGCTGATGACAGCCGCATTCCCGATCTCATCGTCGCCGATATTCGTCTGCGCGAAGGAGCCACAGGTAAGGAGGTTGCTGATCGGATCAGGCGTCATTTCGCGTGGGCAGGCGTTATTCCCGTCGCATTTATCACCGGCGAGTTGCTGTCCGATCACGTCCTTCGCGACTTCCCCGAACCGTTCGTGTTATTGCGCAAGTCTTCCGCCCCCAAAGACCTGCTGACGGAGATCAGCCGTTGCGTGACCGCTCAGCGGAAGATGAATTTCGATCTCGCGAGCGATCAGTGACTGAAAGCGTCCCGAGCGTAATGCCCTTCTCTGCCAGCATCACGATGAGTTCTGTGCGGCGCCGCAAGTTAAAGTGCGCGAGCAGATGGCTTATGTATTTGCGCACCGTGATGTCTTCGAGTCCCATCTTCGACGCGATGACTTTGGAAGGCAGACCGCGCACGAGCCACGCGAGCGTTTCGAACTCACGGGGTGTGAGTCCCAGTCCCGGGGCATCCCAAGGTTCGGCGCTATCGTTTGGCTGCGCCTTTCCTGATTTGCATGCCTGTGCCTCGTCTGCGCCGACTGCGCGTTTCAGCCCGACGATGCTCGCCGCGGGCAGGAACACGCCGCCCGAGAGTACCGCAACGATCGCGGCATGCAGCGCCTTCGGCGAAGACGATTTCGGTACGTAGCCCATTGCGCGGAGTTCGATACATCGGCCGACAGTCTCCACCGTTTCGTCGGCCGATACAACTACCACCGGCGAAGCGGGCCACGCGGTTTTCAACTGGCTGAGCGCGTCGCATCCGTGGCCGTCCGGAAGTTCGAGATCCAGAAAGACGATGTCCGGATGTTCCGTGACTGCGAGATTCACGCCATGCGACAACGTGCTCGCATCAAGCAGTTCGACATCTGGATACAGCTCTTTCAGAAGCAGTTTCAGTCCCGCTCTGAAGAGTGCGTGGTCGTCGACGAGCAGTACACGCATGCAACGCTCCCAGAAGACATTCCGCGTTAGGACACTCTCACACGGTGGCCATGGCTACATATGTGGCGCCTTAATGAATTGATGGTACACGCGCTGCACTTGCAGGCCGAATATTTGTCAGCGCATTACCAGAGGTCGGCGGATTCCGCCTGATAAAAGGCGATGGTTGTACCGCTTGAGCCGCGGGCATGCATCGAAAGGCAGAAGCAACCTATTGAATCGATAAAAACTATCATAAAGACATCACATATAGCCAGGGTTTATGCTTGCCTCCCTTGTTGTCGCAACACATTGTTCGGCACTCAACAATCGCCGTTCGCGGCCAACAACTGAGGTTTCACTATGCTCAAGTCATTCATTCCCGGCATTGCTCTCGCTTCGGCGCTGCTGCTGGCAAGCGGCGTGGCGTCAGCAGCCGACAAGCTGACGACGGCCGAATGCAACGATTATCCTTTCAAGCCGCTAACCAAACCGGTCACGCATGCTCAACTGATGCAAGAACTCAGCGAACTGGAATCGGTCGGCTTCGTGCCGTCGGCTCGCGACGAAACCTACTATCCGTCGGACATCCAGTTGGCGGAAGCGCGTCTCCGATTGAAATACCGTGCCGATTGTCTCGGAGAGAACGTGAAGGTGCCCACGACACGGATTGAATCGAGCAGTGACCTGGTAGCGCCGATGTAAAACTGATGCTGGTTTGCGCAAACGTCTGCCGTCGGCAACACATACCTAAAAAACTAAAGCCCCCCTTTGCTTACGCGAAGTAAGGAATGCTATAAATCAGTCCATTGTGTATATGCCGTATTCCTGAAAAAAGGGGCAATACCCTTGAACAAAGCGTTCGGAATTGGCGTTGGCGGAGTCGTGCTGCTGTCCAGAGCCTTCACTCCTGCGGCAATGGCTGCCTGCAGCAACACCGCTCCGCCGAGCAATACGACTGTCGGTTGTTCCGGAACGAGTATCCCAGCCGTCACCGCGCAAGCAGGCAGCACTGGCGTCGCGATCAACGTCGATGCAACGGCTTCAGGAAGTTTTGTCCATGCCACCAATCCGGTGGCCTTTAGCGTCGATACCTCCAGCACGATCACCAGCAGTGGCAACCTCTCCCTCACCGGCGGGGGCGGCTCCGGGACCGCGCGCGGCGCGGTGCTGCTCGGGATCAACAATAACAGTCAGGTTACCAACGCCGCCGCCGGTGTCATCAATACGACGGGCGCGTTCAACGACGGCATGGCCGCCAACGGCAGCGGCAACACGCTGACCAACAAGGGTTCGATTACGACGAATGGGCCCAACGCCTATGGGATGACAGCGGCATGGGGGCAAACCAACTCCGGGCAGTTGAGCAACACGCTGATTAACACGGGCAGCGTGTCGACCTCAGGCAGCAACGCGCGCGCAGCATCCATCCTTGGCGGCAGCGGTGTGGTCAACAACGGCGGCACGCTGTCCACGACGGGTGCCTCCAGCACGACCGTCTATCTGCAAGGCAACAACGACCAGTTGATCAACAGCGGCACGATCACGGCCAGCGGGAGCGGTTCAGATGCAGTGTTCTCGAATACCGCCGGATCGAGCTTCACGGCGACAATCCAGAATCTCGCGGGTGGCCAGATCATCAGTCAGAATGCCGCCGGTATTCGCACGCTAAACGGCAACAGCACCGTGATCAATGCGGGCCTGGTGCAAAGCAATGCGGGCACCGCCATTTCAATGGGCAACGGCAACGACTCGCTGATCCTGCAAACCGGCTCCATCATCACCGGCCGTGCGGACGGCGGCGCCGGGTCGAACACGGTGACACTGCAAGGCACCGGCACAGCATCGAATGTGTTCACGAATTTCCAGACCCTGCTGATGCAGGGCACGCTATGGAACTGGACCGGTAGCGGTACGTTCGCGCTGGCGCACGTGCAAACCGGCACGCTGAATCTCACAGGAACGCTGGGGGCAACCGCCTCGGCTGTCGTGGACACCGGCGCAACTTTGCAGGCGAATGCACAGAACCTGCCGCAAAACGTGACAGACAATGGGCTGGTGCGCTTCGCGCAAGATAACGCAGGCACATACAGTGGCCTGATCGCCGGGGCGGGCGCGGTTGAGAAAAGCGGTGCTGGGACGTTGACCCTCGCGCCTGCGACAGCGGGCGGCAACACATATGCAGGCGGAACGAACATCGATCAGGGCGTGCTGGCAGCCGGCGCGGACAATGCGCTGGGTGCCAGCGCAGGCGGCATCACATTCAACGGTGGGGCGTTGCAGTTGACGCAGAGCTTCGATCTCGCTAGCACGCGTGCGGTCACGCTGAACGCGAGTGGCGGCACGATCGACACCCAGTCGTTCGCTTCGACGCTTGCGCAGCCGGTCACCGGCGTCGGAGCGCTTACGAAGGCTGGCGCTGGCAGCCTGCTGATGACAGGCATCAGTACCTACAGCGGCGGAACGACCGTCGCCGCCGGCACGCTCGCGGTCGGCGACGCGTCAACTCCGGGTGCGGCGTTGGGCGGTGGCGGGGCGGTGACGGTCGCCTCGGGTGCGACACTGGGTGGATACGGTAGCGTGACC
>JBEKNG010000255.1:0-7655 GCA_049523075.1 Paraburkholderia sp. | reverse complement strand
AACCCGATGTACAACGACGCGCCGGCAACCACCCATTAAGCACACTGACTACCGACAGGATCGATCCACCGCCTTGAAGACCGCTCAGCAGCATCTGGAATTCACCGCTCCGCACGAAGACAACGCGCGGCTCGCCAACCTCTGCGGACCGCTCGACGAAAACTTGCGGCAGATCGAGCAGGCGCTCGATGTCACGCTGCAACGCCGCGGTCACCGCATCTCGATCCGCGGCCGGGGCGCCAAGCTGGCCCTCACCGCCCTCGAAAACTTCTACAACAGTGCGCGCGACCCGTTGTCGGTCGACGACATCCAGCTTGCGCTGGTCGAAGCGCGCCATCCGCCACGCGGCCGCACCAACGGCGCGGAGAGCCCGGATGCGCGCTTTCGCCACGACCCGGATCATCCGTTCGACGAACCGGCCGACAGCGGCGACGAAGACCTCGAAGCACTTGGCCCCAAGCTGTATACACGGCGCGCCGATCTGCGCGGCCGCACGCCGGCACAGCGTGAGTATCTGAAGCAGATCATCGCGCATGACGTGACCTTCGGTATCGGACCGGCGGGCACGGGTAAGACGTATCTGGCGGTGGCCTGCGCGGTGGATGCGCTGGAGCGCGATCAGGTGAAGCGGATTGTGCTGACGCGCCCGGCGGTGGAAGCAGGCGAGCGTCTCGGCTTTCTGCCGGGCGATCTCGCGCAGAAGGTCGATCCGTATCTGCGGCCTTTGTACGACGCGCTGTACGACCTGCTCGGCTACGACAAAACCGCGAAGATGTTCGAGCGTCAGATGATCGAAATCGCGCCGCTCGCCTACATGCGCGGGCGCACGCTGAATCACGCGTTTATCATTCTGGACGAGGCGCAGAACACCACGCCGGAGCAGATGAAGATGTTCCTGACGCGGATCGGCTTCGGCTCGAAGGCCGTGGTAACGGGCGACACGACCCAGGTCGACTTGCCGCGCGGCCACAAGAGCGGGCTGATCGAAGCGCAGCAGGTGCTGTCGAATGTGCGTGGGATTGCGCTCACGCGCTTTACCAGCGCCGATGTGGTGCGGCATCCGCTCGTGGCGCGCATTGTGGAGGCTTACGATGCGCATTCGCAGAAGAACGCCAACCCGGCCGATGCGCGTTGAATCCGCTTAGAACGCTACGACACCAAAACGCATGAGCCGCACCCCGAAACTGACGCTGAACCTTCAATTCCCCGCCGCCAAGGTCTGGCCGGAGCACAAGGCGATCCTGCCGCGCGCCACCGTGGCCAGCTGGATCAAAGCGGCGCTCTTTGCCGATGCGGAACTGACCGTGCGTCTCGTCGATGCGGAAGAAGGCCGGACGCTGAACCGCACCTATCGAGGCAAAGACTACTCGACCAACGTGCTGACATTTGCCTACGCCGAATCGGAAGACGATCCGGTGACGGGCGATCTGATCCTGTGCTGCCCGGTGGTCGAGAAAGAAGCCGCCGAGCAGGGCAAGCCGCTCGTCGAGCACTACGCGCACCTTTTGGTGCATGGCACGCTGCACGCGCAGGGGTACGATCACGAGGTCGAAGAAGAAGCGCAGGAAATGGAAGCCATCGAAACCGAGATCCTCGCCAAACTTGGCTTCCCCGACCCTTATCAAGAACCGCCTGATAATCACCTTATAGTCACCTGACCGCCGCCTGAACGAACGTGAGCGCCATTTACCCCGAATCCGACGACCGCCCGCCCTGCCTCGGCTATCCGCCGGCGCTCGGCGAATCGCGGCTCCTGACGGACGAGGAACTGCGCGCCTCGCTGGAACGCACGCTACGCGACTGGGACCGGAAAAGCGATCTGTGGCTATTCGGCTATGGCTCGCTGATCTGGAACCCGGGGATGCCGACGGTCGAAGCCACTCGCTCCAAAGTGCATGGTTATCACCGCGGACTGTACCTGTGGTCGCGGGTGAATCGCGGCACGCCGGAACAGCCGGGCCTTGTTCTGGCTCTCGACCGCGGCGGCTCGTGCACCGGCATTGCGTTCCGGCTCGCTGCCGAGGGCGCGATGCCGCATCTAGAAGCCTTGTGGCGCCGTGAGATGGCGATGGGTTCGTACCGGCCGGCCTGGCTGCCGTGCAATCTCGCCGACGGCCGGCGCGTCGACGCTCTCGCCTTCGTGATGCGCCGCGACGTGCCGACCTACACGGGCAAACTGAACGATGAGATCGTGCAAACAGTGTTTGGCCGCGCTTGCGGCCGCTACGGCACGACGCTCGACTACGTGAGCCGCACCGTCGCGGCACTGCGCGATAGCGGCATGCCGGACCGCGCGCTCGAAGCACTGCTGGCGCGTTGCCGCGAAGCCGGCAGTGACGGCGGCTGAACAGCCTTACACACGGCTTTCCGCCGCCGATTTTTGCTTCACCGCGCATCGGCCGTCTTTATCCGTTAGGATTGACCCAAGTCCCGGCCACGCGGCGCGGCCAATTGACCCGCGAGCAAGCCCAGCGGGACACGGTCCTGCCATGTGCGTGGTGTATCCTTAATGCTCTGCAACAGCGCGCCCAGTCTTGCCGGGCGCACCACCATGAACGACACGTATCCCAGTCGACACCGAACTAGCGACAAACCACAGGAAAAACGCTCCCTGCTTGAGCGTCTGACCGATTTCATCTCGCCTGAGCCCGAATCCCGCGGCGAACTACTGGAAATCCTGCAGGACGCGCACGAGCGCAACCTGATCGACGCGGATTCGCTGTCGATGATCGAAGGGGTTTTCCAGGTTTCCGAACTCTGCGCGCGCGACATCATGATCCCGCGTGCCCAGATGGACGCGATCAACATCGCGGAAACGCCTGCGGAGTTCATTCCTTATGTGCTGGAGAAAGCGCACTCGCGCTATCCGGTGTACGAAGGCAATCGCGACAACATCATCGGCGTGCTACTCGCCAAAGACCTGCTGCGCTACTACGCAGAAGAGGAATTCGACGTGCGCGGCATGCTGCGCCCCGCCGTGTTCATTCCGGAGTCCAAGCGCCTGAACGTGCTGCTGCATGACTTCCGCGTGAACCACAACCACATTGCGATCGTCGTCGACGAATACGGCGGCGTCGCCGGTCTGATCACGATTGAAGACGTGCTGGAGCAGATCGTCGGCGACATCGAAGACGAATACGATTTCGATGAGGAAAGCGGCAACATCATCGCCTCGCCGGATGGCCGCTACCGCGTGCGCGCGCTGACCGAGATCGAGCAGTTCAACGAGGCTTTCGGCACGCACTATTCGGACGAGGAAGTCGACACGATCGGCGGACTCGTCACGCATCATTTCGGGCGCGTGCCGCATCGTGGCGAGAAGGTTCGCGTCGACGACCTGATCTTCGAGATCCTGCGCGGCGACGCGCGGCAGATCCACATGCTGCTGGTGCGCCGCGACCCGCTCGCGGGCCAGCGCGAGCGCGAAGCGCAGCACGTGCAGACCTGAGTACTCCCCTTTCTTTAAAACCGACCGCGCAATAATGGCCGACCCGATCACTTCCCGTCTGCGCCGTAGCGTGACGTCCGCCGTCGCGCAAGCGCCGGGCCGGGCGTTGCCGCGGTGGCATTACCTCGTCGCACTCCTCGCGGGTGCGGCGAACACCCTTTCGTTTGCGCCGACGCCGCATGGCGGCTGGTTCGAGCTGGTCATCTTCGCGTTTTTCTTTGCGTGGCTCACGCGTACGACCGGCTGGAAAAGCGCTGCGTTGACGGGAGGCGCTTTCGGCTTCGGCAACTTCGTCACCGGTGTGTGGTGGCTGTACGTCAGCATGCACTACTACGGCGGGATGGCGGCGCCGCTCGCTGGCGCGGCAGTGGTGCTGTTCACGTTGTATCTCGCGGTTTATCCGGCGCTGGCTGCTGGGGTGTGGTCCTTCTGCGCCGGGCACGCGCGCAACGGCGCGTTCGACGACACTCCGTTTTCTCCGACGTGGCACGGTGCATTTGCTTTCGCCAGTGCGTGGGCGGTGAGCGAATGGCTGCGCGGCTACGTGTTCACCGGCTTTCCGTGGCTCGCCAGCGGTTATGCGCAGGTTGATGGGCCGCTCGCCGGGTATGCGCCGATTGCCGGTGTGTATGGCGTGGGCTGGATGCTGGCGTTGGTTGCGGCGTTGATCGTGCAGGCGCTGGTGCGTGTAAATGAGCCGGCAGAGGCGCGCAAGGGCGCTACGCGTATGGCTCGTGTCGCGCCTGCGGCTGTTGTCGCGCTGGCGCTGATCGCAGCCGGCATGCTGCTGCCGTTGGTCACGTGGACGGTGCCGGCTAACGCGCCGCTTAACGTGCGTCTGCTGCAAGGCAACGTGAAGCAGGAGATGAAATTCGAAGAGGCCGGCACAATCGCTGCCATCAACGAATATCAGCAGATGATTACGGCGAAGCCTGCGGATCTGGTCGTGACGCCGGAGACGGCAATTCCGGTCGTCATCCAGGAACTGCCCGAGCCATTTGCACTAGCTGTTCGCAAGTTTGTGGATACGACCGGCACTTCGGTCATTTTCGGTGCAATTGGCGGGACCATCACGCCGGAAGGCCGACTGGTCGACTATACGAATAGCCTGTTCGGTATCACACCGGGATCGCATGAGCTCTACCGCTACGACAAGCACCATCTGGTGCCGTTCGGCGAATTCATCCCGTGGGGCTTCCGCTGGTTTGTGGCCATGATGAACATTCCGCTCGGCGACTTCGCGCGGGGGGCGCAGGTGCAGAAGCCGTTCCTTGTGCATAACCAACCGGTTGCCGTCGATATCTGCTACGAGGATATTTTCGGCGAAGAGATCGCGCGGTCGATTCGTGAGAGCGATACGCCGGCGGGGGTGTTGGTTAACTCGACCAATCTGGCGTGGTTCGGCGACACGATTGCACTGGATCAGCATCTGCAGATTGCGCGGATGCGCTCGCTGGAGACGGGGCGGCCGATGTTGCGGGCGACTAATACGGGCACCACGGCTGCTATTGATGCGCACGGCAACGTGATCGCGCGGCTCGCGCCTTATACAGTTGGGTCGATCGATGTTACCGTGCAAGGGACCTCGGGGAATACGCCGTATGTGACGAGTGGGAATAATACGGTGCTGGCTGTGTCGTTGTTCTTGCTGGCGTTTGGGTTTGCGTTCGGGCCGGGTGTGCGGCGACGGAACGGAGCCAGTTAAAAAAGTGGCGCTCTGGTTGAAAGAGCGCCATTTTTTTGTCTGGATGCGGCGGGAGTTTTGACCACGCTTCCAGGTGAATGTACACGATTCCATAAATCACATCATTGATTAGCAATGCAAATTAATTACTGCCTCGTCGCGTGTTGACGTTGCGTTGACTGTGGCGATTGGAGTGACGGGACAATTGATTTGCTTCCCCGTCACAGACGAGTAGCTCCGCGGGCCACATACACGCGACGAACAGGAGGCAGAAGCGGTAGAGAAAGCGCGGGACAGGAGTGCTACCAACACTCAAGCCCCGCTGACCACCACCAACTCAAAGCAGGAGTTGATCATGGCTAACGCCAATCATAAAGCACGACCACGTCGTAAGGAACGCCCTGTAGCCATTCAGACGACCTTGCGAGATACACCCGACTGGAACAACGCGGCAGCGCATCACAAGGATCAGCCGTTCATTCCATGGATGGCGGTAGCGGACTTGTGGCTCCAGGCCGCAGGTTTTGAGCCCGGTCAACGGGTTTGCGTTTCGGTCGACTACAACTATCAGCAACTCACGATTACGCCAGACATCGGGTAAGCACGGACGGGCGGCCCGGGACCACTCTGTCGAACGGCGTCAGGACGTTTTATCTTGACGCCGTTTCCTGAGCCAGCTGTCTAATCTCCTCATTTGCATCGTGAAGACACTCCGAGATGAGTCGGGGTGATAGCGCTCCAATGCCTAGCATCCGCGTGACCGTATAACTCCGGCAAAGCGTGCACGGATTGTTCTCATAATCCCAGATGAGCAGATCGGAAAGATTGGAAGACGCGTTCTCGCGGCAAATGTTCGAAATGCTGAATCCCATGTTGTGAGCCTCTTCATCGCTCGGGGCGATATGTGACAACACGGCCATGATGAGCGCTTGATCATCGGGCTGAAAATTTTTCACGAGCGCTTCCAAGCCTTCAGCCGCGGTCGTCGTAGAGAGGGCAGAACGCAGCATGGCACGCCCGAAATCACCGACGCGCGGATCAGTGCACTGCGCAAGCGCCGTGACTGCAGCGTCACGAACATTATCATTCTTTGATTCAGCTAGCTGCCATACCCGGGGATGCAGATCCGGAAGCGACGCTCTGCCGAAAACCCACAACAGACGTAAGCAAACTTCCTCATCGCTTTCATTGCGCAATCGTAGCAATACTGCTCTGAGCTCGTCCTCAGTTGCGTACCTGCCGAAGCGCATGTATCGAGATGGATATTGCCCGACACGTGCTTGCGCATCGTCGAGTATCTTTTCTAGCGGAAGCTCACGACGCGTGCGCTCGCGTACTTCCTGCATTCCCTGTTCCTTTGTCTGCGGCGTATTGCGTTGCTCGCGCAACGCCCATGCCTGCTCGTTGCTCCAAAAGGCCTTGATTGCATCATCGGTCTCGGAGAGTTTTCGAAGCGTTGTCTCTGCAGACGGATGAAGGCCCGTTCCGTCCGTGAAATCGTTGAGAAATGACCACGCATCGTCCGAATCATCAGTCAATAACTTCCCAAAGCGCCGCGCCAGTTCGACAATCGCATCTACCCCATCCAAAAGCACAAGCGCCCGACAGCCATACTGATCGTCCACATGCGTAAGTGGTTGACCGAGCACGCAGTCTCTCAGTGCCATCGCTGCAATCCCGTCACCGTTAATAGCCATCTGCGCCGTCATCTCACAGAAGTGTTCCATATCGCCCTCGGCCGTTTCTTCTTGCAGCGCGGACAAAATAGCCGACGCAAACCTCGGATACTCCGTGGTGTCTGCGAACAAACTATAGAGCCACACAGCCCTGCTCGACTCGCATTGACGGTCGTACACTGCGTTCTTCAAGCACGCTTCGAGAACAAGGTCCGCGACGCCGGCCAGCCCAAAGTTTTGTACGTGCAAGAACGCGCGGCCGTGGCCACGTTTGAGGGCGGCGAAAAATTCTTCTTTGGAGAGCTTTTTTTGCATGACGAGGAAGAAGAGATCAACGCGGTCCCGATGACATGACCGACACGGAATTCGAAGTGATTTCGGCACTCATGCCAAAGATGTTTGGACCTAGTGCGCCTCGGCAGCACCTCCCTTAAATTCACTTGAAATCGGCCAGGTTGCGGCCACGCCGTTGCTCGCGACAATGACGAAACGCTGAAACTGCCGATCGGTGATTCGAATGAAACCTTTGCAGATGCTTTCGCAAACGAAGTCCATAGCGTCCGCCAGAGGCAGAAAGTCTCCACGTTTTCGACGAACGTGTATGAGGAAATCCGTGGTCTCGATCGTTCGCAGAAATTCTTGCAGCAGCTCTCGCCGAACGTCCCCGTCGCGCATGATGTGCGTCCATTCACTGTGATGTCATCAGCGTGGGAGAGTGGCGAAACCAGTAGCACGCAGGCCGCAGCACACCTACCAGCTAGCCCCCGGATAACGCTCGCCTTCACACGCCCTGAAAACGCATAACCGACCCACTCGCGGGCGCAGATTGCAGCCATCAATATCTCCT
>JBEKNG010000254.1:0-7673 GCA_049523075.1 Paraburkholderia sp. | reverse complement strand
AGGGTAAGGAAATGACCCGGCATCAGGAGCTCAGTGCCGCCACCGGTGTGCGCGTGTACTTTTGCGATCCGCACAGTCCATGGCAACGCGGCACCTGTGAGAACACCAACGGGCTGCTGCGGCAGTATCTGCCGAAGGGCACTGACCTCTCGATCTACAGTCAGGACGAACTCGATGCCATCGCCGACAGCCTCAACAGCCGACCTCGCGCTACCCATGCATTTCATTCACCATTCGAGGTCTTCGAACGTATGCTCGCAACCGCTTCGGTAACCTCAGCTTCCATTCATTAGCCCCCTGTTGCGCTTCACTCTTGAAACCGCCATAGAAAAGACCCATAAATTTCTCAACTTATGGGTCTTCGTTTCTCAGGTTATGACGTTATCTACAACTGGCCTCAAACATCAATATTCCCCGCCCTCAACGCATTCGACTCAATGAACGCCCTACGCGGCTCGACATCATCCCCCATCAGCGTAGTAAAGATCCCATCAGCCGCAATAGCATCCTCAATCTGCACACGAAGAAGACGTCGCACAGTCGGATCCATCGTCGTCTCCCAAAGCTGCCCAGGATTCATCTCACCGAGGCCTTTATAGCGCTGCTTGGTAACATTCCGCTCAGCATCCGCGATCAACCACTTCATAGCGTTCTTGAAGTCGTTAACCGCCATGCTGCGTTCACCGCGCTTGATTACAGCCCCAGGCCCAATGAGCCCCTTGAAGGTAAGCGCCGTAGTCACAAGCTGCTGGTAATCAGCGGTCAACTGAAACTCTTCATCCAGCACAGAAACCTTCTGATTCCCATGATGCGTCCGCGACACGCGCAATGACCTTAGCTCACGCACCTGGTCATACATAGTCGAAACGCGCACTTCAGGCTTCAACGGATCATCCCTGAGCTTAGTCTCGAACGCCTTAGCAGACGCCTCAGCAGCCTCTTCAGAAGACAGATCAAGCACAACCCCATCCATGACAGCCTCAAGCGCCCCAGCGTCATACAACCGGCTCAACCGATCAACAACCGCCTGCGCGAGCAAATACGAACGAGCGAGCTCACCCAAAGCATCCCCAGCGATGGGCGTCGCATTCTCACCCGGCACCAGCTCCGACCCATTAAGCGCGAGCTTCAGCATATGAGCATTCAACTCAGCCGCATCCTTCAGATACCGCTCATCCTTCCCAGCCTTGATCTTGTAAAGCGGCGGCTGCGCGATATAAATAAACCCACGCTCGATCATGTCCGGCATTTGCCGATAGAAGAACGTCAGCAGCAGCGTCCGGATGTGCGCACCGTCGACGTCAGCATCGGTCATGATGATGATGCGGTGATAACGCAGCTTCTCGAGGTTGTAGTCTTCCTTCCCGATCCCACAACCCAGCGCCGTGATCAAAGTAACAATCTGCTCCGAAGAAAGCAGCTTGTCATACCGAGCCTTCTCGACATTAAGCACCTTCCCACGCAGCGGCAAAATAGCCTGAAATTTCCGATCCCGTCCCTGCTTGGCCGACCCACCTGCCGAGTCACCCTCGACGATATAGATCTCAGACTTGGCCGGATCCTTCTCCTGGCAATCCGCCAGCTTCCCAGGCAGACCAACGCCGTCCAGAACACCCTTCCGCCGCGTCATCTCCCGCGCCTTCCGCGCCGCATCCCGCGCCCGAGCCGCATCAACCACCTTGCCGCAAATAATCTTCGCGTCGTTCGGCGTTTCCTGCAGAAACTCTTCAAGCGCCTTAGCAACAACTTCCTCAACCGGCGCCCGCACTTCAGAAGAAACCAGCTTGTCCTTGGTCTGCGCGGAGAACTTCGGCTCCGGCACCTTCACGGACAACACGCACGACAACCCTTCGCGCATGTCATCGCCCGAGGTCTCAACCTTCGCCTTCTTGGCAATCTCGTGATCGGCAATGTACTTGTTCATCACGCGCGTCATCGCCGCACGCAAACCGGTCAAGTGCGTCCCACCATCGCGCTGCGGAATGTTGTTCGTGAAGCACAGCACATTCTCGTTGTAGCTATCGTTCCACTGCATCGCCACTTCAACGCCCACGCCATCCTTCTCACCGCTAACGTAGAAAATGTTCGGGTGCAGCACGGCCTTGTTCTTGTTGATGTACTCAACAAAACCCTTCACGCCGCCCACAAAAGCGAAATCTTCTTCCTTGCCGCTGCGCTGATCCGTCAAACGAATCCGCACGCCGTTATTCAGGAACGACAGTTCGCGAATCCGCTTGGCCAGAATGTCGTAGTGATATTCGATGTCGCCAAAAATCGTTTGGTCAGCGAGGAAGTGCACTTCGGTGCCGCGGTTTTCGGTCTCGCCGGTCACGAGGATCGGCGAGACGGCCACGCCGTCAATCTCTTCGATGATGCGGTTCTGCGGCACGCCACGGTGGAATTCCATGAAGTGCTTCTTGCCGTCGCGGCGAATGGTCAGACGCAGCCATGCCGACAGCGCGTTCACGCACGACACGCCCACGCCGTGCAGGCCGCCCGACACCTTGTAGCTGTTCTGGTCGAACTTGCCGCCGGCGTGCAGCTCGGTCATCACGATTTCAGCGGCGCTGCGCTTCGGGTCGTGCTTGTCGTCCATCTTCAGACCGGTCGGCACACCACGGCCGTTGTCGGTGATGGAGATGGAGTTATCCGCGTGGATGATCACCTGAATATCGTTGCAGTGCCCGGCCAACGCTTCGTCGATGGAGTTGTCCAGCACCTCGAATACGAGGTGGTGCAAACCGGTGCCGTCCGATGTATCCCCGATGTACATACCCGGCCGCTTGCGCACTGCTTCCAGACCTTCGAGGATCTGAATCGAAGAGGCGCCGTAGCTGTTATCGGGTTGCGAATTGTTCGTGTCAGTCATGGATTTTTTCCGGTTCTGCGTTGCTGCTTGGTTGCTGCTCGGGACTTTTCAAAACACCATAAAAACGCCAAAGGGGCACTGCGCCCCTTGGTGTTCTTCTTGGTGTTGGACGCGTTAGATGCGCATCGGCATCACAACGTATTTGAATTCGTCGTTCTCGGGAATCGTGATCAACGCGCTGGAGCTGGCATCACCCAGGCTCACTTGCAACATGTCGACCTTCAGGTTTGCCAGCACGTCGAGCAGATACGTGACGTTAAACCCGATATCGACGCTGTCGCCGGAATACGCAATTTCCAGTTCTTCCTGCGCTTCTTCCTGGTCCGCGTTGGTGGACATGATCTTCAACTGGCCCGGTTCGATGATGCAGCGCACACCCTTGAATTTGTCCGAGGTCAGAATCGCCGCGCGTTGCAGCGAACGCTGCAATTCTTCGCGGCCAATCAGGAACTGGTTCTTGTGCGACTTCGGAATCACGCGCTGGAAGTCCGGGAATTTCCCTTCCACCAGCTTCGACACCAGTTCCACCTGACCGAAGGTGAACTTCACCTGGCTCGGCGCAATGTCGATCTTCAGCGTGTCGTCGATGTCTTCCAGCAAACGCTGCAGTTCCAGAATCGTCTTGCGCGGGATGATCACTTCCTGGCGCGGGAACGAGCCTTCAATCTTCATGGACGAGAACGCCAGACGGTGACCGTCCGTCGCCACCGCCATCAACTGGTCGCCGTCCACCACCAGCAGCATGCCGTTCAGGTAGTAGCGAATGTCCTGCTGGGCCATCGAGAAATGGACCATGCCGAGCAGTTGGCGGAAAGTCTTCTGGGGAACCACCAGGTTCGCGCCGAAGTCTTTAGCTTGAGCGACCGTGGGGAATTCGTCCGCGGCCAGCGTCTGCAGCGCAAAGCGGCTCTTGCCGGATTGGACCGTCAGGCGCTTGTCGTTCAGCGTCAGCGTGACCTGGCCGTCGGGCATGGCACGCAGAATGTCGAGCAGCTTACGCGCCGCTACCGTTGTCGCGACCGAATCGCCGCCCACGCCGAAGTCGCCGTGCGTGGTGATCTGAAGTTCGAGGTCGGTGGACAGGAACGACACGTCGGGGCCGTTCTTGGTAATCAGCAAGTTGGCGAGGATCGGCAACGTATGGCGGCGTTCGACGATGCCGCTCACGGTTTGCAGCGGCCTGAGGAGGTTATCGCGTTCGGTCTTGACCAGTTGCATAGAGTTCCTTCGTTGATGTGACGGCCTGCGCGCCCACTCGGCAATTCTTGCACGCGGCCCCGGCCCCCGCCGGCGCTACGCTGCGCCAGTCACGGCGTACATCCGCCCCAAGCCGCCGGGCGGTTAAACCTGTATTGTGCCTGAAAACAGAACCGCTCCCCTAAAATGGGGGCGAGTTCCGAAATAAACAGGTCGATTTTTCCTTCTTTTTGCCCAAACTTTAGGCAATACCAGCGCGATCGCGCGGGTACCTCATCCCTAGCCCACGGCTGCCCCGAATTTGCCTCGGGAATCACCGTCAGGTCAGCCCTGCATCAGCCCTTCAAGGTCTGCTCAAGCACGTGCAGTTCGTGGTTCAACTGCGCATCCGTGCTGCGCTCGGCAGCAATCTTACGCACTGCATGCAGCACGGTCGTGTGGTCGCGCCCCCCGAACAGCTCGCCAATTTCCGGCAAACTTTTCTGCGTCAGTTCTTTCGCCAGATACATCGCAATCTGACGCGGCCGCGCAATGTTCGCCGGCCGCTTCTTTGAATACATGTCAGCGACCTTGATGCTGTAGAAATCAGCCACCGTCTTCTGGATGTTTTCCACCGAAATCTGCCGGTTCTGTACCGTCAGCAGATCTTTCAGCGCTTCTTTCGTCAGTTCGATGGAAATCTCGCGGCCGTGGAACTTCGAATACGCGAGGATCTTGCGCAGCGCGCCTTCCAGTTCGCGCACGTTCGAGCGCAGGTGCTTGGCGACGAAGAACGCCACGTCCTCATTCAGGCTCACGCCTTCGGATTGCGCCTTGCGCATCAGAATCGCGACGCGCATTTCCAGTTCGGGAGGCTCGATCGCCACCGTCAGGCCGGAGTCGAAGCGCGAGATCAGCCGGTCGTCGATGCCCGAAATCTCCTTCGGGTACGTATCGCTCGTGATGATCACCTGCGCCTTGTTCGCCACCAGCGCTTCGAACGCGTAGAAGAACTCTTCCTGCGTACGGGACTTGCCGGAGAAGAACTGAATATCGTCGATCAGCAGCAGGTCGAGCGAGTGGTAGTAGCGCTTGAATTCGTCGAACGCCTTGCGCTGGTATGCCTTCACCACGTCGGACACATATTGTTCCGCGTGGATGTAGCGAATCCGCGCGCCGGCCTTGTCCATCAATAGCTGATTGCCGATTGCATGAATCAGGTGGGTCTTGCCGAGGCCCACGCCGCCGTACAGAAACAGCGGGTTGTACGAGATGCCGGGGTTGTCGGCCACCTGGATCGCGGCGGCGCGCGCCAGCTGGTTGGCCTTACCGGTCACGAAATTGTCGAAGGTCAGCACGGGGTTGAGCTTCGAGCGCTCGTACATCGAATCGCTCTCGGCGTTGCCCTGCTGCGCGGCGCTCTGGCCCGGCCGCCACGTGCGGCGCGCCGCAGCGGCTTCGTTCGCGTCGAGGCTGGGCAGATCGAGATCGGCGCCGTCGTAACTATTGTGCTGTTGCCCGCCATTCCCGGCGCTATTGCCGCCGTTGGTACGCGCTGCCTGGGCGGCCTGAACCGCGCCGACGGCCGCATCCACCGCAGCCGTGCCGCCGTTACCGGCGAATTGCGACGGACGTTGCGGTGCCGGAGCGGAAGTCGCCGCGCCGCGCATGCCAGCCTTGGGATCGAGGACAAACAGGACGTCGATGGGCGCGTGCCAAAAATCACGTGCCATATCGGCAATGCGGCCGGAAAACTGGCTCTTGACCCAGTCAAGCTTGAAGCGGTTCGGCGCAGCGATACTCAGCGTGTTCGCCGCCGCGTCGAAGGCAACCGGGGCCAACGGTTTGATCCACGTCACGTACTGCTGGGGCGTAAGCTCACGCTCTAGCAGTGCGGAACAGTGTTGCCAGAATTCGTTCATCGAGTTGCTGTCGTTATGGTTGCACGGCGTACCGCCGACGCTCCTGTTGCAGATACGCAACATGGCCCTGAGCAGCCAGGCGGAACGGCTCCAGGCGCTTGTGCCACAAGGGTTTGCGGGGCAAGCGGGCCGGAGCGGCGTGCAGGATTTTTGGGAAGTAGGACGAGATTCTACCGCCAAAACAACCAGGAAAGGGAGTTATCCACAGGGACCGATCAATCGTCCGCCACAAGCCCAGCCTGTGGAATACGTCGCTAAACTATTGACGACCAAAAGAAAACCGGTTTAAATAGCGGGTTCCGCGAAAACCAATTCTTGAACCACCGGCCATTGCACTTTCCGCGATGCTCGCGCGGTTAATTCTCTGCCAAGTGAGAGCAACATGAAACGTACTTACCAACCTTCCGTTACCCGTCGCAAGCGCACCCACGGCTTCCGCGTTCGCATGAAGACCGCTGGTGGCCGCAAGGTCATCAACGCACGTCGCGCGAAGGGCCGCAAGCGCCTCGCCATCTAAGGCTGGCGAGCGGATTGCGCGCTATGTCCGATGCCCGCGGCAGCGCGGGAACGGCAGGAGCGCCGCAACAGGGCTCGGTTCCGTTGCGAGCGCAAGCCGCCTTCCCCAAAGCCGCAAGGCTACTAAAAACGGATGAATTTTCATCCGTTTTTCGTTTGCGCCCGTGGCGCCGCACCGCACACTTCGTTGTGTACGCTCGGCCCACCGGCAATGACGCACGCTTGGGCCTCGTGATCGGCAAGAAGTATGCGCCGCGCGCGGTCACGCGTAATCTGGTGCGCCGTCTCGCGCGTGAAGCCTTCCGGCTGCGCCGCGCGGAGTTCGGCGGTTGGGACGTGCTGCTGCGTTTGCACACGCGCTTCGACAAGAAGGCTATGCCGGGCGCCTCGTCGCCGCCGTTAAAGGCGCTGTGCCGTAGCGAAATAGAGGAGCTGCTCAACAAGGCAGCGCGCGAAATTGCCCGTCGTGAGGCGCCACCCGCGGATGCGCCTGCGACGCAATGACGCTCATGGAGAGGCTCGTGCAGCCGGTTAGGCGGTTCGGTTGCACAGGTCTCCCCCGGTATCCCTTCTTGGGCGGCGCCGGTTGGCCGCACTAGTCATGCAAACGGTACTTTTCGCTTTATTGCGTTTCTACAAGGTTGCCGTGAGCCCCCTGCTCGGCAGCCGGTGCCGTTTTTACCCTTCCTGCTCTGATTACGCGCGCGAAGCAATCCAGTATCATGGCGCCGCGCGCGGGACTTATCTCGCCGCCAGGCGTATTTGCCGCTGTCACCCGTTTTCGGCGGGCGGCATCGATCTTGTCCCGCCTCCCACTTCTGAAAAGCGCTGACGCGCCGTTCGATCGACACTGAGACAACGCATGGATATCAAACGCACCGTCCTATGGGTCATATTTTTCATGTCAGCGGTCATGCTGTTCGACAACTGGCAACGCGACCACGGACGCCCGTCGATGTTCTTCCCAAGCGCCACGCCGACGCAAACCGCGGCCAGCGCAGCACCGGGAACGACCACGCCGGGAACCGAGCCCGCTGACCTGCCGGCGACGAACACGACTCCTGCCGGCAATGCGGCGCCGGCCGCGCAGGCCCAACTGATCCCGTTCACGACTGACGTCTACAGCGGCGAGATCGACACGCGCGGCGGTACGCTGTCGAAGCTGTCGCTGATCAACAAGGGCAACGGCA
>JBEKNG010000253.1:0-7695 GCA_049523075.1 Paraburkholderia sp. | reverse complement strand
TATCGCGAGTACGGCATCTCCGAGAAGCCGTATGTGGTCATCAAATCGGATGCGGGTACCTACGGCATGGGCGTGATGACCGTGCACGACGCATCGGAAGTGGCTGCGCTCACGAAACGTGAACGCGCGAAGATGGCAGCCACCAAGGATGGCCTCGAGGTGCGTGACGTGATCGTGCAGGAAGGCGTTTACACTTTCGAGCGCATCGGTGAGGAAGTGGCGGAACCGGTCGTATACATGATCGACCGTTACGTGGTGGGCGGTTTCTACCGCGTGCACGGCAGCCGCGAGCGCGACCAGAACCTCAATGCGCCGGGCATGCACTTCGTGCCGCTCGGCTTCGAGCACACGGCACTGCCCGACGCGCATGCGAAGCCGGGTGCGGCGCCGCCGAACCGCTTCTATATGTATGGCGTGGTGGCGCGCCTCGGACTGCTGGCCGCTTCGGTCGAACTCGAAAAGACCGATCCGGAAGCCATCCAGGTCTGAGTTCGGACCCCGCGTTTCACCTCGGCGCAGCGGAGTTGCGCCTGACCGACGGGCAGCGCGGAGCAGGACGCCGCCTTCGTTTAATGCATCATGCCAAGCCCATCAGGGCACACCAGGACCCCCATGGACATTCTGTTTATCGCCGACCCGCTGGATCACTTCAAGATCTATAAGGATTCGACCTACGCGATGATGGCCGAGGCCGCCCGGCGCGGTCACACGCTCTACACCTGCGAGCCGGAACACCTGGCGTGGACGGGGGCGGATGTCGAAGCGAACGCGCAGCGCTTTACGATTGTCGGCGACCAGTCGGACGGCCATCGCGAGACCTGGTATGCGGCCGATGCCGCCGCTCCGCGCTCGCTGAAGAGCTTCGGCGCGGTGCTGATGCGCAAGGACCCGCCGTTCGACATGGAATACGTGACGTCGACGTGGCTGCTCGAGCTTGCAGAACGCGGCGGCGCCCGCATCTTCAATAAGCCGCAGGCGATTCGCGATCATTCGGAAAAGCTCGCGATCGGGGAGTTTCCGCAGTTTGTCGCCCCGACGCTGGTGACGCGCGACGCCGCACGGTTGCGTGCGTTTCACGCCGAGCATGGCGACGTGATTCTGAAGCCGCTCGACGGCATGGGTGGCATGGGTGTGTTTCGGGTGAAGGCCGATGGCATGAACCTCGGTTCCATCATCGAAATGCTGAGCCATGACGGCGCGCGTTCGGTGATGGCGCAGAAATTCATCCCGGAGATCAAGGACGGCGACAAGCGCATCTTGCTGATCGGCGGCCAGCCGGTGCCGTTTGCGCTCGCGCGCATTCCGCAGGGCAATGAAGTGCGCGGCAACCTGGCGGCGGGCGGCCTTGGCGTTGCTCAGCCGCTGACCGCGCATGACCGCAAGATTGCGGAGACGCTCGCGCCAGTGCTGGCGGCCCGCGGCCTGCTGCTGGTGGGCCTCGATGCAATCGGCGACTACCTGACCGAGGTCAACGTGACGAGCCCGACGTGCTTCCGCGAAATCATGGATCAGACCGGCTTCGACGTCGCCGCGATGTTCATCGACGCGCTGGAACGTGCAGCCGGCTAACGGCAGCGCAGCGGGTAGCGCCGCGGTGAAATGACGAAGGGTCCGGGCTGTGTGGCTGGCCGGAGCCGAAGCGAGCGATGGTGGCACTGAGCGAACAAGTGGCGGAAGCGCGAAAATGAGCCTGTTACAATGCCCGCTCTTCAGCGGCGCCCGCGTCGGTTAGCATCGCCAACCGGTGTGCACGATGGGGCGGCAGAGATGAAGCAGGCATGAAGCACGCGAGCGTTGCCGGGCCGCACAGGCTGCGGCATGCGGGCGTCGAGAAACGCCGATCCGACCCTCATGACCATCGGCCGGTCGAGGATGTGACGACCCGGTGCATACCGGGCCACGGTTCAGGGCCGTTTTTTTGCAGCAAGGCTGACATGGCAGGCATTCTGATCATCGCACACGCCCCTCTCGCAACAGCGCTCAGGGACTGTGTCGCGCACGTCTACGGTGGCTTACCGGCCCGTATCGGCGTTATCGACGTGTCGCCGGATTGCGATCCCGCTGAGGTCGTTGCATTCGCCTACTCCGAGATCGAGCGGCTCAAGGAAGAGAATGGCGCACTCGTGCTGACCGATATGTTCGGTGCGACGCCGTCGAACATCGCCGCGCGGCTTGCGTCGTTACCGCAAGTGCGGGTGCTGGCAGGCGTGAATCTGCCGATGCTGCTGCGCGCGGTCTGTTACCGCGCAACGCCGCTCGACACGCTCGTCGACAAGGCGCTGTCCGGGGCGACGAAGGGTGTGCAGGCGATAGTCCCGGGCACGCCCGCAGCGGTCACATCACCTTCCGTCGTGGCGGACTGTGTGCCCCCGGCCATGCCGCCCGAGGGCGATCTCAAGCAAAAACAGGGCTCGACGAGCCTGTAACGGTTTCAGTTTCATCTTTCATAACATCATTCATTATCCGCGCTTTCGGACCATCACATGCTGCAACAGGAAACGACTATCGTGAACAAGCTGGGGCTGCACGCACGTGCGTCGGCCAAACTGACGCAACTCGCGGGTAACTTCCAGGCTGAAATCTGGATGAGTCGCAATGGGCGGCGCATCAACGCTAAGAGCATCATGGGGGTGATGATGCTGGCCGCGGGTATCGGCAGCACGGTGCTGATCGAGACCGAAGGCTCGGACGAAAAGGAAGCCATGGACGCACTACTGAAACTGATCGCTGATAAATTCGGCGAGGGCCAGTAAAGCGCCGCGCGCACCGATTTGTTTGGGTCATCACGCCGCGTTTTCCGCGGCGTTTTTTTTTAACACGTCACAATCGTCAGGGAGGCACTGTCGTGTGCGCGCCGTTGTGATATCGCAAGCCATGGGCAGGCGCGATGTCAGCAAGGAGCGGTGGCTTTTGTGCCGCCTGGGTGCTGTAGGCGTGTTGCGCCGCACACTGTTGAAGCAGGCGTTGAGCGGCTGCGGAATTTATAATAGCGTGCAAGGTCTGAGAGCATTGCAGCGGTCTGCCGCGGCATTACACAACTAGAGGAGGTGCGCGTGTCCTTCACGCTGCATGGAATTCCCGTGTCACGCGGTATTGCCATCGGGCGGGCCTATCTGATCGCCCCGGCTGCACTCGACGTCGACCACTATTTGATCGAACCTGCCCTGATCGAGGGTGAGGTCGAGCGTTTCCGCTCGGCCCAGCAACTCGTACATCAGGAGCTCGACGCGTTGCGCGAGGATCTCGCGGTCGACGCGCCGAGTGAGATGGGCGCATTTATCAACGTTCATTCAATGATCCTGAACGATGCGATGCTTGTTCAGGAGACCATCGATCTGATCCGCACGCGCCGCTATAACGTCGAGTGGGCGCTCACCGAACAACTCGAACGCCTGTCGCGCCACTTCGACGATATCGAAGACGAGTATCTGCGCGAACGGAAAGCCGATATCCAGCAGGTGGTCGAACGCGTGCTGAAGGCGCTGGCCGGCGCTTCGGCGGCCAACCTCGTGCCGAACGCGCACGGTACCTGCGACGAAATGATCGTCGTCGCACACGACATCGCGCCCGCCGACATGATGCAGTTCAAGACGCAGACTTTCCAGGGCTTCGTCACGGATCTTGGCGGACGTACCTCGCATACGGCGATCGTGGCGCGCAGCCTCGGCATTCCGGCTGCGGTCGGCGTGCAGCACGCGAGCGCGTTGATTCGCCAGGATGACCTGATTATCGTCGACGGCGACCACGGCATTGTGATCGTCGATCCGGCGCCGATCGTGCTCGAAGAGTATTCGTACCGGCAAAGCGAGAAGGCGCTCGAGCAGCGCAAGCTGCAGCGCCTCAAATTCTCACCCACGCAGACGCTGTGCGGCACGCGTATCGAGTTGTGCGCGAACATCGAATTGCCCGACGACGCCAAGGCGGCGGTGGATGCGGGTGCGACCGGCATTGGCCTGTTCCGCACCGAATTCCTGTTCATGAATCACAAGGACAAGCTGCCGGCCGAAGAGGAGCAGTTCGCGGCGTATCGTCGTGCCGTCGAGTTGATGAACGGCTTGCCGGTGACGATCCGCACGATCGACGTGGGCGCAGACAAGCCGCTCGATTCAATGGGCGGCGGCGACGGCTACGAGACCGCCGCGAACCCCGCGCTGGGGTTGCGGGCGATCCGCTGGAGCCTGTCCGAGCCGCAGATGTTCCTCACGCAGTTGCGCGCGATTCTGCGGGCATCGGCGTTCGGCACGGTGAAGATCCTGATTCCGATGCTCGCGCATGCTCAGGAGATCGATCAGACCCTCGACCTGATTCGCGAGGCCAAGCGGCAACTCGACGATGCGGGCCTCGCCTACGATCCGAACGTGCAGGTCGGCGCGATGATCGAGATTCCGGCTGCGGCGATTGCGTTGCCGCTGTTTTTGAAGCGGCTCGATTTCCTGTCGATCGGTACCAATGATCTGATCCAGTACACGCTGGCAATCGACCGCGCCGACAATGCCGTCGCGCATCTCTACGATCCGCTGCATCCGGCGGTGCTGCACCTGATCGCCTTCACGCTGCGCGAGGCGAAGCGGGCGGGTGTGCCGGTGTCGGTGTGCGGCGAGATGGCGGGCGATCCGGCGCTGACGCGTCTGTTGCTCGGGATGGGACTCACAGAGTTTTCCATGCACCCGAGCCAGTTGCTGGTCGTGAAACAGGAGATCCTGCGCTCACATGTGAAGGCGTTGGAGAAGCCGGTGGCGGATGTGCTGGCTTCGTTCGAGCCGGAAGAGGTGCAGGCGGCGCTCAAGCGGGTGGCGCTGGTTTGAGGCGATGCGCCTCGCCGCACACCGGGCAATCCGGTTGGCGCGCGATGCGCATCGTATTCCACTCCATTCGCAGCGAGTCGAGCATCATCAAACGGCCCACGAGCGGTGTGCCGATTCCCGCAATCACACGCAGTGCCTCGGCTGCCTGCATGGCGCCGATGATCCCCACGGTCGGAGCAAACACGCCCATCGTCGAGCAGGCCACTTCCTCGAACGGCTGATCTTCCGGAAACACGCACGCGTAGCAGGGCGACGCCGGGTCGCGGAAGTCGAACGTGCTGATCTGCCCATCGAAGCGCAGTGCCGCCCCTGACACGAGCGGTACCCGGTGCGCAAAGCACGCGCGGTTGATGGCGTGCCGCGTTGCGAAGTTATCGGTGCAATCGAGCACGACCGTAGCCTGCGGCACCGCCGTATCCAGCCAGGCGTCGTCGACGCGCTGTGCGACCGCGTCCACCACCACTTCGGGATTGAGTTGCGCGATCGTAGCGCGACCGGATTCGACTTTGCTGCGGCCGACCGAAGCCGTCACGTGCAGGATCTGGCGCTGCAGGTTGGTGAGGTCGACCGTGTCTGCATCGACCAGGGTGAGCTTGCCGACGCCGGCCGCGGCCAGATACATCGCCGCAGGCGAGCCGAGCCCTCCGGCGCCGACGACGATCGCGTGCGCGTCGAGAAAACGCTGTTGAGCCTCGATGCCGAGTTCGTCGACGAGGATATGGCGGGAGTAACGGAGCAGTTGATCGTCGTTCATGGCGGAGCGCAGGGGTGAATCGCGCGGTGACTGCAGACAGGCCAACCGGCTACACGGTCAGGAATTGCCTGCTGCGCGAGTTTTCGTTCTGGTTATTCTAATCGCGCTGGGGACGGGTCTTCGTAGCGTGTGCTGCGAAGACCCTTGAGGTGAGGCGTACTGCCTAGTTGCTTTGCGAAGCGGGAGCCGGCGCGGAAGCCGGTTCTGCCGCCGATGCGCCCATGCCAGGAACCGGCTGGGTCGGCTTGACTGCCACCGGAGCCGAAGCGGATTGTTCCGGCTTGTTCTGCGCGAGACGGCGTTCGGAGAGCGACTTCGATTCCTGCACCGGCTTGCCCTCCAGCTTGTTCAGGCCTTGTTGCAGCATGAAGTCGTCTGCCGAGCCGAAGTCGACCGGCTTACGGTCGCGGTCCTTCTGGCGTTGTTCCGGCGTCTTCTTGTCGTTCTGCTCTTCAAGAATCCGCAACTGTTCCATGCGGTCCGCCTCGCGCTGATCCTGTTCCTTCTTCTCGTTCGGATCCTGCGTGTTCGCAAGGTGGTTCGAGTAGTCGACTTCGCGTGTAACAAGTGCGTCGTCCGGATCGCCGTCCGCGTACTGATCCACCGCGACATCCGGGCGGATGCCCTTGTTCTGGATCGAACGGCCGCTTGGCGTGTAGTAGTACGCCGTGGTCAGGCGCAGCGCCGTATCAGCCGTCATCGGACGTACCGTTTGCACCGAGCCCTTGCCGAACGTGGTCTTGCCGACGATCAGCGCACGATGTTGATCCTGCAGCGCACCGGCAACGATTTCCGACGCCGATGCCGAGTAGGCGTTGGTCAGCACGATCATCGGCACGGTCTTGAAGATCGGCGCTTCGTCCTTCAGCGGATCGCTGTCGAAAGACGGCAGACGGTAGTTGTCATAGGTGTCGCGGTAGACCTGCTTCGAGTCAGCAATCTGCCCGTTGGTCGACACCACCACCGAATCCGGCGGCAGGAAGGCACCAGCCACACCCACCGCGCTTTGCAGCAGACCGCCGCCGTTGTTACGCAGGTCGAGGATGAGGCCCTTCAGGTTCGGCTGCTGGCGCGCGATGTCCTGCAACGCCGTGGCCAGATCAGGCGTGGTGCGTTCCTGGAAGCTGGTGATGCGGATATAAGCATAGCCCGGTGCCAGAATTTTCATCTTCACGCTATGCACCTTGATGATGGCGCGCGTCACCGTGAGCGGGAACGTACGGTCATCGGTCTTGCGGAAGATGGTCAGCGTGACCTTCGAGCCCGGGTCGCCGCGCATCTGCTTGACCGCCTGGTCGAGCGTCATGCCGCGCACCGGCTTGTCGTTAATACGCGTGATCAGATCGCCCGGACGAATCCCGGCGCGGAAAGCAGGCGTGTCTTCGATCGGCGAGATCACCTTGATCAGGCCGTCTTCGGACGAAATTTCAATGCCGAGGCCCGCGAAGCTGCCCTTGGTCTGTTCCTGCAGTTCTTGATAATCGGTCTTGTCGAGATACGACGAGTGCGGGTCGAGGCTCGACACCATGCCCTTGATAGCGGCCGTGAGGAGCTTTTTATCATCGACCGGTTCTACATATTCGTGCTTGATCTGCCCGAAAACTTCGGCAAAGAGCCGCAGCTGATCGAGCGGCAGCGGGGCGACCGCGCTGCTGGCGGGTTGCTGGGCCGAGGCAGAAAGCTGCAATGTTGCAAAAACGCCGGTAGCAAGGCCCGCGGCAATCAGGCCGATATTTTTCAGGTTCTTTCGCATAGAGTCTGTTGCGGTCGGAAGCGCGTGGCAGCGTCAAAGAGATGGGGACGGACAAGTATAACTGCACACCCGCTCAGGCAGTGCACAGCATAGTAATCGCAGTTCGACAGCCGAGGGCGTGCCAGGTTCTGGGGATTTGCCCTGTGGTATGGAAGAAATGTCACGTAACTGGGTGGGCGGAGCGGGCCGTGGCCGAAGGTGCAGCCTTGCGCTGCGCACCCCGGCTGGTGATTGCCGGTGTGCGCAGCGTGTTTACGGCAGTTTTGTATTGCGCGTTCTGAAGCCAATGCGCTCGCCCCGAAGGCGCCCGGTCAGGCGCCTGGCAGGGGCCAATCAGGAGCCCAAACGAGCGTCTGGCAGGTACGCGAGCAGGGCTCAGCCGG
>JBEKNG010000252.1:0-7708 GCA_049523075.1 Paraburkholderia sp. | reverse complement strand
CCAGGCCTGTTTGCTCGCCGAAACACTGCCGCTTCGCTCGGTAACGATGCGCTGCTTGCACTGGTCTTCCTCGATCGCAAAGCCGGCGGCCTGTCTCTCGCACAACTGGCGACGTTGCCCTAAGGATGCGTTCCAACTGTGCGATTTTTCATAAAAATGATTTCATCGATTAGGTATTTACCCTTAGTCTCCAAATTTCTAGACTGTAGTCACTGGCTGCACACAAACCCGTTTGCAGCGCCGTTCAAAACAATCTCTGGGGTAGGTAATCATGAAATCGCTCATCAAAGCTGTTGCCATTGCTCTCGTTCTCTCCGCTCCGGTGGCTTCGTTCGCGCAGTCGAATCAGCCCCTCACACGCGCCGAAGTTCGTAGCCAACTGGTTCAACTCGAAAAGGCCGGCTATAACCCCGCAGACGCTGACAATGCCCACTATCCGGCGGACATCCAGGCTGCTGAAGCCAAAGTGGCGGCACAAAACGGTGCCACTGATGTCGGCGGCGTCGCAAGTGGCTCGTCGGATATGGGACACCCAGCCGTGTCGAAGTCCGATTGGAACCAGATGTACGGCCATTGAGGTATTGATCTCAGCGCTCCCAACCGATCTGACCGTTCCGAAACTACGCGCGAAAGTGCGTCGAAATTGCGGAGTTATTCCGGCTTTATTTCGGCATTATCCCGGCGCGCACCTGAGCACTTCTTGACGAGCGGGCAGATCCGCCGATGTGCGGCTAAAGCGGCGAGCGGCTGGCGATCGTCTTGCCTTGCGCATTTAGCACATAGGCAGTTCCAGCCAGCCAGATCTCGCGCCGAGGACTGTCCTCGGAATCAATCACAGCATAAACGACGGGCCCGTCTGCGCTGCTACATGCAGCGCCCTTGCGCCGCTCAAACGATAGTTGATCCTTATCGCCCAGTTGGATCAGTACGAAATCGTGCGAAGGGTCGCTGTCAGGCAAATCCTGATCAGACATCACTTTCAAATACAGCATGGCCTACTCCTGGTAAAAGGGCATCTCTGCCCGGAGAACAAAAAGCCCGCGCAGATCAGGCGCGGGCGAACTCGCGACAAGGGACGCGCGAGAGGAGACGCGGTGGTTGCAGGGCGCCGGGGGCGAGCCGCGTACGACCATGAAATCAAGATAGACGGACGAACCCAGGAAAACCACTCTACGAAGGGATGCTGCAGGGCCCCGTGGATATCGCGCACTTATACGTTTGGATAGAGATGAGAGCGTTGCCATTCGCGAGCTGCGTGATACGAGCCCTGTCAGTTTTCGACGGGCATTTTTATTCGTGCGCCGTCAAACTACTTGTCGGCAATCGTAAGCCACCCAAGTCCGGCGTTTCTGAATAGGTGTTTGCGATGGGTTGAAGCGTGTTTTCGGCGCGTGTACCTTCCGTCTGCTCTCGAGACAGAGCGTAATACCTTCCAGCCCCGGCGCCGACGAATCACGTCCTGGCCGGGGCTATTTTTTGGTTAAGCCGCGCTGGGCATCATCAGACACCGAGGACCGGCTTCACCGCACCACAGGCCGCCCGCCGCTGCAAGTTACTCGTTGGTGCGTTCCGGTTGTTTTAAGCGCGAGGAAATGCTTGTCTTTATGTAGACATTCCGCGTTCGAGTAGCTCCATCAGTTCGCCGCTTTTTTTGCGTCGGGCCTGTAACTGCCCCCAATTGATCGGGTACAGTGTCAGGGAAATTTTTCGATCAACCGCCAACAATAATTCGAATGGTCCGCATCACCCGCCGCTGCCTCCTCACCATCAGTCTCGCATTACTTGCCGTCACGACCGAAGTACATGCCCGTCAAACCGATCCTGGTGATCTCGTGCAGGCACGGCGGCTCGTTGGCCAGAGCCGCCAGCTAGTCAGGGACGCACACCGCCGAAATCCACATGGGTTCGGTGGTCACGAAGCAAAGGCCGCGGAACTGCTCAGGCGCGCCGCGCTCCAGATCAACGAAGCGAGCGACTTCAGGCTCTACAACGCCGCCAGACCTTCGCACCTGGCCCATAGAGCGACGCGATACTCGGGCCGCCGTCTCGCCTCCAGGGCCGTGCAGCAACGTATGTCGGGATGACTATTCAAATGCCATCGGCATGCGCAATTGGAACACCGCTGCAGTAATCGTCACATTGGCGGCACACAATAACGCACCTTATTCCTTTGAGCCGACATCAGATGAAAAAACCAATGGCCGCCCTGGCACTCGTCACACTGTGTTCCATCGCGCAGGCGAGCCCGCCGTCCGATGCCAATAACGGGTTTCTCACAGGCAACTTCTTTCGAGGTGGAAGCCAATCGATGCGTGCCGCCTATGTCATTGGCATCCTCGACGGCTTCTCCTACTCGACGGTATTCGGTGCGCCAGACACGAAAATCGAGAAGCTGCGCCGCTGTATCGGAGCAATGAATGCCAACACCCGGCAAGTCGGCACCATCGTCGATCAGTACCTCGATGCGCACCCTGAGTCATGGAATGAGAAAATGCAACCGATCGTCCTGCGCGCAATGCGGCAGGCTTGCGCGACTCATGGCATAGCAATCGACTGATTGGAAATCGAATCGAATACGACAATGTCCCGGTGCCGTGCATCGCGGCGATAGCGGGACATTTCAGCAAAACCGGCGCGCGCAGAGGGTACTGCGCGCTCAGCAGGCGATGTTAGCGACCGTGTGAGTCGCTAACGGTTCTCGCCGACCTGACTGGTTAGTGACCAGAGTAAAGCGAACGCGAGCCCGTAAATGCCGAGGCAGGAAGAGCGGGCGCGCCAGATTCCGACGAGCCGCTCACTACACCACCGACACCGCTGGTCGAACCGTTTTCAGCGGAAACACGCGCTTCGGCAGCCTGAATCTGATCAGGGTAATTGGCGTGATCGCCATACGGGCGATAACCGGCCTTTTCGAGCTGCACCAATTGACTGCGGACTTCGGCGCGTGTCAGGGGCTGATTCGACTGAGCGAACGAAGCGACCGGAGCCGAAAGAATGACAGCAATTGCGACAGCCTTGATAAGCGAGTTCATGATGAGTACCTCCAGAGATCGTTTTGAACGGCGCTGCAAACGCGATTGTGTGCAGCCAGTGATCACAGTGTAGAAAGGTGCAGGCCTAGGGTAAATACCTAAGTTATGAAATCACTGTTCTGGTGGACATGCCAATCGAAGATCGTAGAATTCGCCGCTGGAGCAGCTGTCTCCTTGGGTACGGAAACTGCTGCATCTCGTCAGTATCTTTTGCGGAGAAAACCTATGAAGAAAATGTGCATCGCTGTGGTTGTTGCTGTGACAACGCTATGCGCGACGGCGCCGGCATTCGCCGATTATTACCATCATCATCATTGCCATTGGGAGTGGGAGTGGCATCACCACCACCACGTCCATGTCTGCCGCTAAGATGTAGCGCACCTGGCGGCGCCCAGGATTCATTCAATAAGGGTCGTCGTTCGCCGCAGGTTGCGGCGCGAACCGTCGCAACCGCCAATCACTGATCTTCGCCACGGTGTTTGCCTGATCACAG
Organism: Paraburkholderia sp.; assembly: GCA_049523075.1. Classification (GTDB taxonomy): domain Bacteria; phylum Pseudomonadota; class Gammaproteobacteria; order Burkholderiales; family Burkholderiaceae; genus Paraburkholderia. The sequence goes on along the minus strand of JBEKNG010000252.1, from coordinate 4,183 downwards.
GTGAAAGCGCGGGTGAAGGTAAGCATGGCCGATGCCGCCGTGGGCTTCGCACGCCTGCCCATTTCGACCTGCACACGCTCCACTGCGTGAACGAGACAAGCCGCGCAAAAAGACCTACACTAGCTCAGCACGCATTACCCAGCCGTATGCGCAAGCAAAACACCGGAGGTCAAGCATGACTGCACCGCAAAAACTTTACGGTTTGACGCTGAAGCCTCGCGTCAAGACTCCTCCGCGCAAGTTGATCGAAACCCCCGCCTCTGAAGCGCCCCCAGACCTGTTGGAAGCCGTTCGCCGAGCCGTTGCCGAGCAGCGAGAGATCGCTGAGCGACCGTCCCCGCGGTAGACCGTTCCTGCGTTGATTCATAGCAGCCCGCCTTGAGCGGGCTTTCGGACATTAAGGGTTTGAAACCAAGGTGCGAAATGGCGGGAACCGCAACGCGCCGGGCAGACCGGGCGCGAGGCGATTGACGGGAATAACGGGTTCACCGTCGACCTATTGCATGCGTCGAGCGGCGGCAATCAGGCTGATTGTGTTGAGCAGAAACTGTCGTCACACATCATCCTTACGGCGCGGATGGATGCATGTTTTCGCGCGTATGAATATCCAGACGAAGCTCGTGCGGGATAACCGATCACTACCGCCGCTCCTGACGACTGGCCCTGCGAAGACCGAGTCCTCCCATGATGGCGCCCGCGATACCCGTAATCGCGCCCACTATGCCCGTGATGATGGCCACATACTCGATCCACTCTGCCTCAGGTGCCTTGGCGGGTGGGGCCGTTGCGACAAGTGAAGGAGCGGCTGCAGATCCTTTCTCGGGCGGTGATGGCGACAGGAGCGGGGATGCCATGACTGTCGGCGGAAGCGGGGATGCTATGACTGTCGGCGTGGCCACGGTCGATACCGATGCAGATGGTCCAGGCGTCGCATACAGGCCTTCCGCAAGTGCCATTGACGCGGCGGGGGTATCCCGCGCAATATCAGCAGCCACTGCAGCTGCGCTATGCAGCGAGAAAAGCAGAGCTGCCGCGAGAGGGAGCAAGTTGACCGGATGCCGTGGCGAATCTGGATCCGCAGTATTCAGTGTCGTGCGCAAGATGTCGTTGAAGGACGGGCCGGCATTGGTCGATATGCTGGCCATCCAGTCATTCCCGTGAAGATTCGATGGGACGATTGTAACGGCTACCCGATCTATTCGCGGTCTCGCTGGTGCACGCACATGCGCAATTGGCCTTTGTAAATCTCACAACTGAACCGCCCCCATGCCCCCCCTTGGCGGCGAGGAACGCGCCGACTAGGCGACGGCGTTTTTGAACGTAGCTATATCGCGTCGGGGTGGCGCACCAAACATGCGCGCATATTCACGACTGAATTGCGATGCACTTTCATAGCCGACCTGATAGGCAGCCGCTTCGGCGTTCGCCTCTCCTGCCACCATCAGGTTGCGAGCTTCGAGCAAGCGAAGCTGCTTCTGGTATTGCAGCGGGGTCATCGAGGTCAGCGCCTTGAACTGCCGATGGAACGCCGACGGACTCATCTGCGCGACGGCGGCCAGTTCCTCGATGCGTACCGTTTCAGTGAACTGGTCCCGCAAGGCATGGATCGCAGTCACGACTCTCTGCGCATGGCTGTTCGCCAGCACGACTCGCGCAACCTCACTTCCATCAGGACCACTTAGCAACCAGTAGCAGATTTCCTGCATGACCATCGGCGCGAGAATCGGAATAGCTTGAGGCGTGTCGAGGAGCCGCACCATGCGCAACACGCAGTCAGCCAGTGGGCCGTCAAAGTTGGCGATAAATACACCGTGCCCGAACGGGTCTTCCGGCGTGGGCGGCCTATCGAGACGTTCCATGACATCGCGCATGACCGCCAGGTCGAACTCGATCACCACGCCGAGGAATGGCTCGGCGGGGCTCGCTTTCGCCACCCGGCTGATCGCCGGCATCTCAATGCTGACGACCAACGCTTGCCCCGCCCGGTAGTCATACCGGCTGTCTCCGAACGTCGTCCACTTCGCGCCCTGGACGACGACACAGAGAGCCGGCCTCATGATCAGATGAGAGGGTGCTTTCTCATGATCCGATCGAAGGATGGCCATCCCCTCGATGGCAGTCAGGAAAGGGTTTTGCTGCCCGGCATGCTGGTCGGTATAGCGTTTGACGGCTTCGAGCAAGGCATTTGACATAGGAACTCCCTCCACGTCCGCATTCCTGCATGTTACCGCCACTCGTGTCGGGAGGTGGGCATCCAGGCAGGATCAGGCAAGAAGTGAGGCAGTTCGGGCATTCAGCGCCGGGATCGGCCGGCATAAGCTTGCCTCTCCACATCTAACGCGGAGCGCAGCATGACAGCAGGAAAATCAGCAGATACCCCCACGAAGATCGCCATTGTCACCGGAGGAAGCCGTGGCCTGGGACGCAATACGGTGGTCCACCTTGCGAAGCGCGGTGTCAGTTCCATCTTCACCTACCGCGCTAATCAGGCAGAGGCCGAAAAGGTTGTCAGTCTCGTGGCAGAGGAAGGTCGACGAGCGATTGCACTGCCGCTCGATACCGGCAAGGTAAGCGCGTTTGATCCGTTCGTGGAGCGGGTGCGGGAATCGCTGACACTGTTGGGCGCCGAGCGCTTCGACTACCTTGTCAACAACGCCGGCATTTCGCATCACGTTCCGTTCGATAAGACCAGCGAGGAAGAGCTGGACAGTCTCTATAACGTCCATTTCAAGGGGGTGTTTTTCCTGACCCAGAAACTCCTGCCGCTCATCCGTGACGGTGGCCGCATCGTGAATATTTCGTCGGGTCTGACGCGTATCGCCCTTCCTGGGAGCGCGTCCTATGCGTCCATGAAAGGTGCAGTGGAGGTTCTGACTCGCTATCTCGCGAAGGAGCTCGGATCGCGCCAGATCGCTGTCAACACCGTCGCGCCAGGCGCAGTCGCCACCGACTTTAGCGGCGGCATGGTGCGCGACAACCCAGAGATCAACAAACGCGTGGCGGAAATGACGGCGCTCGGTCGGGCAGGCTTACCCGACGACATCGGCCCGATGATTGCGTCGCTTCTTGCCGAAGACAACCGCTGGGTCAACGCCCAGCGTATCGAAGTCTCGGGCGGCATGGTTATCTAGGCGTTGATAAGGGACTGAGGGGCGAGCACCGTCCCTCTCTTGCCTGCCGACCGGCTTAACGTTTCGGCTGGCTAAACCCATAAACACGGTGGCGCTGCATCTCGCCTATCACGCGCTTGCGCGCCGACTCACGTCGGTAATGGCCGACCGCGAAAATCACTGCGAACAGCAAAACGGAAAATCCCACCGCGGTGGCCAAAACAGTCGCGTCCATGGCGGCCTCTTGTCAGTCAGGTGCTGCGCTCAGCCGCAGCCGGCATTCAATTACAGCTCGCACTTACAACAACCTGCGCGCCGCGCGCCGGGAAATCCCAGCCTGCAGCGGCGAAGCTGGCCCAGCTACGGAGAGCTGGGCGTGGCCGCCACTACCGCGGCCGCCGACATACCCGCAATTGGTACAGCGAGGCCTGCTTGGCAAAACAGGCCAGCGTCTCTTGCGAGAGCCGACCTGCCTGTTTGCTGGCGAGCGCCCCGAAGGACGCCTCGCAACCCTCTTTCGACCACGCTATCCGCGCGGCTTAGCGAACGTAGATCGCCACCGGAGCCGAGTACGTGCTCACTGTGCCGAACTGGCGCGCTGACCCGCTTGCGACGAGCCGTTGCTGCCCGCGCCGTAGCTGGTCGCTTCGGCTTGTGCCGCGCCCTTTTCAGCAGCAACGCGGGCTTCGGCAGCCTGAATGTTTTCCGGGTAGTGCATCCAGTCGTTCGGGTTGTAGCCGGCCTTCTCGACCTGGGCGAGGTCGGCGCGCACTTCGGCGCGGGTCAACGGTTGGCTCGACTGTGCAAACGCGGCGAGCGGTGCGGTGATCAGCGCGGCAATAACAGCAGCTTCGATAAGCGACTTCATGATGACGACCTCCGGAAATTTGTTTTCTGCGCCGCTACAACCACCTTGGTGTGCGACCTATGAACAAAGTGTACGGTCGGTCCGACTTAGGGTAAATACCTAGATCACGAAAAGACTGTTGTCAAAAGGATCACAATTGCGGGATAGGGGCACGCGCGGTCGAGCCATCATCTGGTGTTCCGCCGTCACCCGCTCGCCTCTGCCT
>JBEKNG010000251.1:0-7721 GCA_049523075.1 Paraburkholderia sp. | reverse complement strand
GGCCTTGGCTCCATGGGGGCCGCAATCGCAGCGAACCTCATCGAGTCGGGACATGAAGTACATGTCTTCAATCGTACTCCCGCACGTGCTGAACGGTTGCGCGAAGCCGGTGCACGGGTTGCGGCCAGCCCCGCGGAGGCAGCGCAGTCCGCCGACGTCGTGATTACGATGGTAGCCGATGACGCCGCACACAACGCGGTGACGTTCGGCGAAGCGGGTATTGCCACGACGCTGAAGCCGGGCGCGGTACACATCTCGATGAGCACGATCAGTGTCGCAACGGCACAGGCTCACGCAACGAAGTATCGCGAAGCAGGGCTGGGCTTCGTGTCGGCGCCCGTCTTCGGCCGGCCCGACGCCGCCGCCGCACGCAAGCTCTTTATCATGGCCGCGGGCGCCGACGAGCATCTGAAGATTGCCCGTCCACTGCTTGAAACCCTTGGGCAGTCGGTCGGTATCGTCGGCTCAGATCCTTCGCAGGCGAACCTCGTCAAGCTGATCGGCAATTTCATGCTGTCGGCGATCATCGAAACCTTGGGCGAGGCGTGTGCGGTAGCGGGCAAGGCAGGCATTGATCCGATGCATCTGGTCGAATTGCTGACCAATGCAACTTTCAACGCGCCGCCGTACAAGATCTACGGTCCCCTGATTGCGTCACAGCGCTTCCAGCCGGCCGGCTTTGCGTTGCCTCTTGGTCAGAAAGACAATCGGCTGATGCTGGAAGCCGCTGAGTCACTCGGGGTACCGTTGCCACTTGCGGGCCTCATCCACGACCGTTTCCTCAGGTTGCGGTCCGAAGGCCTCGGTTCGGAAAGCGACTGGTCCGCGGTCGCACTGTGTGCATTGTCCGACGCGGGTTTGAGCAAGCAGTCGCCCGGTAAGTAAGGACGCCTGGCAAGACCGGCGAAGCGCCAATCAGACCCGGCGCCAAGCCGGCTTGCCCGGATCCGAAAGTTGCAGGTCAACCGGCGCACGGCACCCCCCTTTGCGCAAAGATGATTTCAATGCCTGGCACTTCTGATGTCAGTGACGCGCACCTATAGTCAGGTCAGCGTTTCGAACGCAAGCCACGTCGCCACGACGGGACTTGCGCGAAGCTTCCCTCACTTTCAGGAGCAGACCATGTTGACCAAAACATCCTCCCCGGACCTCGTCGAAACCGCTGTCACGAGTCAGGACGCCGAGTACTTCGAGTACACCTCATCAGCCAATCCGATCGGCGCGAAGCTCATCTCGCGCGTGCCATTCCGCAATTTTTCGCCTTCGCTGTACGCAGATGGCGCTACGCGGGTCGTGCCGCTCGACCTCTCCGCGGAACTGGGTTGCCCCAGCCCTGCGACTGGTCCTGGCTTGAGCGCCAATTTCCTGCGCATCAACGCAGGCGATGCCTTGACGCTCGCTCCGAACGCGACCTCGCAGGTTTGCTACGTCATCAGCGGGAACGGCAACGTGACGCAAGGCGAGACCGGCTTCCCGTTCGCGCAGGGCGATTTCTTCACTCTGCCGGGCGGCACTGACGCTGTGCTGTCCGCTGACGTCACGGCCACGCTCTATTACGTCAACGACGCGCCTCTGCTTACCTATCTCGGCACGACGGGCGTCGAGGCCCGCTTTGCGCCGACGCTTTATCCGGCCGCACGGGCGCAGGCAGAATTGCGCAAGGTCGCGGAAGAAGCGAATGCGGGCCGCCGCAACCGCATTAGCGTGCTGCTGGGTAACACCAATTTCCCGCAAACGCGGACCGTCACGCATGTGCTATGGGCCATGTTCGGCATCGTCCCGCCCAACTCAGTGCAGAAGCCGCACCGCCACCAATCGATCGCACTCGACTTTATCGCTGGGGCCACCCCGGGCGTCTATACGCTGGTGGGTACCGAACTGGACGAGAACGGCAATATCGCGGATCCGATACGCGTCGACTGGGAAGCCGGGATGGCGTTTGTCACCCCGCCGGGATACTGGCATGCGCATTTCAATGAAACGAACGATAACGCTTATGTGATTCCGATCCAGGATGCCGGCTTGCAAACCTGGTTGCGCACACTCGACATCCGCTTCGCCCGTTAAGACTGAAACTCTGCAGTTGCGCCGCACGAACGGGTAATCAGTCGCAACACCCCCAAGGCCCTGCGGTTGCGGCCGCAGGGGAGTTGCTCGTCAGTGCGGCTCACTCAGCCGAATCAGAAGTGGTGGCGAATGCCGACCATCACCATTGTCTGGCTGTTGGTGGCGGAGTCATTGCCAAAGTCGGCAATAGACGCCGTTGCGGCCACCACCTGACCGGTTCCCGCATCAATGGTGTCGCCGGAGACCCTTTGATAGGCCGCCAGAGCGTACAGGTCAGTGCGCTTGGACAATGCGTAGTCCGCGCCAAGACTGACCTGGTTGTAGCCGGCGTCGACGTTGTTGCCGCTGCCCTTCGTGTAGTCGTAGCCGACGCCGAGCTCGAGCGCAGCATTCAACTGGTAATTAACGAATGCCTGCGCCGTGTTAAACCGCGTGCCGTTGTTCGTGCCTGGGGCAGCCGCATAGTTGCCGTAGTCAACGTTGCTATAGGCAGCGCCCAGCGTAACCGGACCGATTGCATAGGTACCGGCGGCGCGGATGATCTGCAGCGTGGTCGCAGAAATGAACGCACCGTTGATGGCCGTCGAGTCGAGGCCGGTCGAAGTAAAACCATCGTACGTCGGGGACGTACCATTGTTCGCGCGAAGATAACCGGCAGCCAGATTGAGAGGGCCATGGTTATAGGCCGCCGCAATTGCGTAGGTCTGTCCGGCGCTAGTCTCGCCGGATTCCCCGCCGAAGGCATACATGGCCGACACCTGAAGGCCGGCATAAACCGGGCTGGTGTATTTGACGGAGTCGTTGACGCGGGAACTGTTGTCGTAGTTATCGATGTCACCAGGTGTTGCAAAGGCCGAGCCGTATGTGTCGTCCTCTGTCAGCGGCTGGATCAGGTCAACGAGCGGGTCGTATTGACGGCCCAACGTGACGGTGCCGTAACTCTTGTCAGCAAGACCAACCATTGCGGTACGACCGAACATGCGGCCGCCCTGACCGGCAGCGCCGGTATTCAGGTTATATCCCGCCTGCAGGTTAAATATAGCTGCCAGGCCGCCACCGAGGTCTTCGTTGCCTTTCAAGCCCCAATTGTCGCCGGTAAGCGTGCCCGAAACCATCTGAACCGTTCCACCGGAACCGTTCGCTCCCTTCTGGTTACTAAAGTAGGCGACCGCCGTGTCGAGCGTACCGTACAAGGTAACGCTGCTTTGAGCTTGCGCTACGGATGAAAACACAACGAGGCCGGCTAATGAGAGAAACTTCATTTTCATAATATTTCCGATGTGAATGTATCGCTGTCTTGTAAGGTCGTCGCCTCGCATGCCACTGCGCGGATGCATCAATATGGCGTGAGCTTTCGTTCCGACCACCAGAACCATCGGATTCTCTGGATTCACGTGATAAGGCATCCTCTATTTTTTTATGATCGAACAGGTTTGCCTTGAAGCGGTCATTGGTCTATGACCATCGCGCCTGTTCGATTCACACGAGTGGCGCTGTGGGGCGGTACCGGTAACAATCTAAACGCGAATTTAGGTTGTCAATATTGAATTGTCATCGTCGCCAACTGAAAGAGTGAGTTTCAAACTGTGCGCGTCGAGACGCTTATTCGGCGAGAGACCCGGTAACCATTACGCATGACGGTAGAGGTGACCGGCACGGAGACTTTCGGGTGTTGTGAGCGCGAGACACAATCTTGTGAGAAATCGTCGATGGACCGTCTCTTCTGTACGGAAGAGAATTGCTGCACAAACAGCACAAAGGAGCATGTCATGGGCCATGCGGAAGTCCGCGAGTTGCAGATTCCCAAACCGATCGGCGGAAGTTTGCCGGAGCCGCCGGTATTCGCAAGCTTCGACGAAGAGCGCCAGCATCGCAAACTTAAACTCGCCGCGGCGTTTCGCATCTTCGCGCGCTTCGGGCTTGCCGAAGGCATAGCAGGGCATATCACGGTGCGCGATCCGGAGTTTCACGACCGCTTCTGGGTCAATCCGTACGCGCAGCATTTCTCCTCAATCCATCCCGACGATCTCGTCTGTATCGACGAGGATGCCAACATCTATCATGGCACCGCGCCGGTCAACGCCGCTGCGGCGGCGATTCATTGCGGGATCCACGGTGCAAATCCGGCTGTCGTGGCAGCGGCGCATACGCACACGACCTTCGGCCGTGCGTTCTCAGCGCGCCCGAGGTTGCTGGCGCCGCTCAACCAGGAGGCCTGTCTCTTCTATGACGATCACGTGCTATTTCGCGGCGACATCGTCGTGCTTGCCACCGAAGAAGGACGTCGGATCGCCGAGACCATGGGCACAAAACGCGCCGCCGTGCTGCTCAACCATGGCCTGCTGACAGTGGGTTCATCGGTCGACGCCGCGGCCTACCGCTTCATTGCGATGGAGCGTTGCTGCCAGGTGCAGTTGCTGGCCGAGGCGGCCGGCCCGATAGAGCCACTATCGGAAGAGGACGCGAGGGCGACGCGCGCCCAACTGGGATCCGACTATGTCGCGTGGCTGAACTTCCAGGGTCTTTATCAGCAACTCCTGCGCGACAGCCCTGATCTGCGCGAGCTCGCCTGAAACCGGGCGCGCTCAGTTCGGCGACAGTGTCACTTCGACGGCTGCCGTGAGGTCGCGGCGATAGCCGTCGCGATAGTCGCGAACGGCCGCGCTCAGCCATTGCTCGAAGCGCTTAAGCGGCTCCCAGTCACGTTTCTGCTCTGGAAATGAATAGTAGACGGTCTCCGGATTCGGAATCGAGTGAGGGTGTACCTGGATGAGCGCACCGCTGTGCAGCTCCCGTTCGATCAGGATGCGCGGAAGCAGGGCTATGCCCAGTCCGGAAAGCGCCGCGTTGATGGCCATGATAAACATGTCGTAGTGCTGGTTCGAGCTGCTAGGTGCGAGGACCTTCGAGCACGCCGTTTCGGACCATACGAGCCACGCGCGCGGAAGATCACGGGTGTGGATCCAGGGCAGCGCGCTAATTCCTTCGCCGCTCAAACCGTCGCGCTTACCGATCAACGCCGGCGCGCAGACCGCCAGAATCCTGTCGTCGTTGACAAGTGGCTGTCCCGGCATTGCCGGCCATAGGCTCTGCGCAAAATAAATCGCGGCGTCGAAACTGGAGTTGTCGAAAAACGTGGGCTGGTCGCGGCCCATGATGTGAAGTTGCAGATACGGATTGAGCTTGTAGAAGTCGTGCAAACGCGGAATCAGCCATTGAGACGCGAACGTGACGCCGACAGCTAGCTGGATTTTGACTTCGCTTTGCTGACGTACCAGTTCGAGCGTATCGCGGCGAATCTGGTCTAGATGGACACGAATCCGCCGCGCGTACTCCGCGCCCGCCGCAGACAATACCAGCCGCTGGCGCACCCGCTCGAACAGCGTGATGCCCAGATGAGCCTCGAGCTCGTTGACCTTCTTGCAGACCGCGCCATGCGTCTGCGACAGTTCGGCAGCGGCTTTCGAAAAACTTTCATGACGCGCCGCGGCTTCGAAAGCTTGCAGGGCGCTGAGACTGGGGACACCGCGACGCATCGATAATCCTTGCTGGCGAAAGAAAGGGACAATGGATGCGTCGATGATAGTCCTTCGTACGACGAGGCGCTGGCGGCGCTTATTCGCTGGCGAGGCCACGCTGGCCGACCGCGCGCCAGCGGGTCTCGAGCAGGAAGACCATGATCGAAGCGAGCACCATCGTCGCTGCAATGCCGATAAACGCGAGCACGAAGGTACCGGTCGTATCCTTTACCCAGCCAATAAAATACGGCAGCAAAAATCCCGACGACACTCCAATGCTGGTGATCAAGGCGATGCCGGCCGCCGCGGCACGATCTGTGAGGATGCGGCTCGGCAACTGCCAGAAGGTCGTGATGCTGCAAAAGCAGGCTGACGCGCCGATCGAGAGTGCGATGATTGACTGATAGGGAGACCTCAGCAGCAGCGCCACCGAAAGCGCGGCCGCACACACCAGCAGCGGGCCCGCCACATGCCAGGCGCCGACGTTGTGGCGGCTCACCAGACGGCCCCAGATCAGCGTCGCGACGACAGCAACGCCGAACGGAACCGCGGTGATCAGCCCGATATCTGTGAGGCTGTAAGTCACGCCAAAAGTATGTTCAAACGTCTTGACGACTTGCGGCAGGAAATAGAGCAGGCCGATGATGCCTGCGTTGGTGCCGAAATAGACGGTACCGAGCGCCCAGACCTTGGGATTGCCTAGCGCACGCCAGGCACTGGCCGGCGAAGTGACGGCCGCCGCCTGAGCCTGTTCGGTCGCCAGCGCGGCCGCGATTTCGGTCTTTTCAGCAGCGGAAAGCCAGCGCGAGCGGGAAGGGTCGTCCGCCAGGCAGAACCAGACGACGACGCCAAGGACAAGCGCGGGCAACCCCTCTAGCAGAATCATCGCGCGCCAGCCGGTCACGCCGAACACGCTGGCGTGCGCCATCAGCCACGTGGACACGGGCGCGCCTAGCACGCCGGTCAGGGGGATGGCCGTCACGAACAGAGACATCATCCATACGCGATTGCGCGCGGGCATCCACAGCGTCAGGTAGTACACCATACCCGGAAACAGGCCTGCCTCGAACGCGCCAAGAAAGAAGCGGGCGATATAGAGCCAGCGAGAGTCGGGGACGAAACTGGTCAGGGAGGAAAGCAGACCCCAGCTCAACAGGATGCGAGCCATCCAGACCCGGGCGCCAAACCGATGCATGCACAGGTTGCTCGGGACTTCGAACAGAATATAGCCAAGGAAAAACAGGCTTGCCGCGAAACCGTATTGCGCCGCCGTCATGTGGAGCTCGGCGTTCATGGTCAGCGCGGCATAGCCGATGTTGGCGCGGTCAAGCTGGTTCGCGATATACATCACGATCATGAGCGGTGCGAGCCGCCAGGCGATCCGTTTCATCAGTTGATCGGAAATCGCCGGTTTGAGCGCGCCAATGTCCATGTTTCCCCCAGATTTACGCATTACGGAATGCTCTCGAGGTTGATTAGGCGCTCTGACTGCGGGGACGACAATGCACGAAAAATATTGACTCTGTGAGCAAACGTCACAGGGCGGAGCCGAGGACGCGCGCCGGGTCGGTTTGGCGCGCGCCGCTCACTGGTCGGCGATTCCTTCGGCTCCCGGAAGCGCCGTGGCGCCATTGACCGGCGTTGAAGCAGAGGACGTCCGGCCAAGAAATCCAAGCACCATGATGGCAGAGGCGAGCGTGATTGCCACCAGGATGTGGATCAGCACCCGGAACGCGCCGTCGTAAGCCTGAGCGAATACGGGCTGCCCCAGTCCCGGCAGAAGCGCGGCAGCCTGTGCCAGATCGCCGGTGGCCACCCGCTGCGCGGCTTCGGCGAGGGCATGCGCCGGTGCGACATGGAAGCCAGCGAGCGCGTCGGATAGCCGCGAGCGTGTGAGCACCGCCAATATCGCACTGGCCACGGCGAGTGTCATGCCTTCGCCGGCCACTCGCGTCGTGCTGAAGATCCCTGTTGCCATGCCCGCGCGTTCCTTTGGAACCACGCTGACTGACAAGCCGTCCATCAGTCCCCACGGCAGCCCGGCCCCGACACCGATGACGAACAACGGAATCGCAAACGCAGCGGAGGGTGCTGCAGGGTCGATACCACTGAACCAGAGCATGCCGATAGCTGCAA
>JBEKNG010000250.1:0-7722 GCA_049523075.1 Paraburkholderia sp. | reverse complement strand
CCCGCGGGCGCGCTGCCTGGCGCCGATGGCAAGGCTGCGCCGGATTCCGGCGACGTGCTCGGTCTCGGTGCGGCCGGCCTGACGGTGACCTTCGGCTTCGGCCCGGGTCTCTTCACGTCAGAAGGCAAGGATCGCTACGGCATCGCCAATCGCCGTCCGGCTGCGCTCGTCGATCTGCCGCGCTTTAACGGCGACCAGTTGCTGCCGGAAAAGACCGGCGGCGACCTGTTCATTCAGGCGTGTGCGAACGACGCGCAAGTGGCCTTCCATGCCGTGCGCCAACTGGTGCGCCAGAGCTACGGCATCGCGGCGATGCGCTGGGGCCAGCAAGGCTTCCTGTCGGGGCCGCGCGGCCAGACGCCGCGCAACCTGATGGGCTTCAAGGACGGCACCAACAACCCGTCGATCAAAAAGCCCGAGCTGATGAACCAGTTCGTCTGGGCCAACGGCGCGGATGCACCGTGGATGCAAGGCGGCTCGTATGGCGTCGTGCGCCGCATCCGCATCACGCTCGAGCACTGGGACAACACGGAAGAAGATTTCCAGGAACAGGTGTTCGGCCGTCACAAGTACAGCGGCGCGCCGATCGGCAAGAAGAACGAATTCGATCCGGTCGATCTTGACGCACAGGACAAGGACGGCAATTCGGTGATTCCGGAAAACTCGCATGTCCGGCTGTCGAACCAGGCATCCAACAACGGCGCGCAGATTCTGCGCCGCTCGTATGGGTACAACGACAGCTCGAATTTCTACGTCGAGCGCTGGCCGCCATGGCGCCAGGAGACCGAGTACGACGCCGGGCTGATTTTTATTGCCTACCAGGGCGACCCGCGTACCGGCTTTATCCCCATCAACGAGAAGCTCTCGAAGTTCGACATGATGAACCAGTTCACGACGCACGTCGGCAGCGCGATATTCGCCTGCCCGCCGGGCGCGAAGCCGGGTTCGTACATCGGCGCGGGGCTGTTCGAAACGTAAGGCGCGAACGCCGCCCATGCGGCACTCACGAAACAGGTTTGGCTGAACTTGACTGAGCGCGGGACCATACCCTCGGCGCCGCGACCGTCACCCGCGAGGGGTCGGTCGTGGCTCGCCGCGCATGAAATAGATCAATACCATCACAAAAGGAATTCTGAATCATGACTCATTCCTGGCTTGGCAACCGCGTCCGCGCGATCAGCGGCGCGGCGGCTCTTCTGTTGGCGACGTTGGGCGCAGCGCCGCTCGCCGCCCACGCTGCATCGATCACGCTCTATAGCGCGCAGCACGAGCAGGTCGTCAACATGCTCGCGAAGGACTTCGAGCAGCAGACCGGCATCTCGGTCAAGATCCGTACCGGTGAAGGCCCGGCACTGGCAGCCCAGCTCGTCGCCGAAGGCGCCGCCTCCCCCGCCGACGTGTACTTCACGGAAAACTCGCCTGAACTGATGCTGCTCGAAGAAAAGGGTCTGCTCGGCAAGGTGGATGCAGCGACGCTGTCGGCCGTCCCGGCGCGCTTCGATTCGCCGACCGGTGCGTGGGTCGGTGTCACTGCCCGCGAAAACGTGCTGGCTTACAACACGAACAAGGTCAAGCCGGACCAGTTGCCGCAATCGCTGTTCGATCTGGCCAAGCCGCAATGGAAAGGCAAGGTCGGCATTGCCCCGAGCGACGGCGACTTCCTGCCGCTCGTGAGCGCCGTCATCGCCCTGAAGGGCGAAGCGCAGACGCTCGACTGGCTGAAGGGTCTGAAAGCCAACTCGCAGATCTTCGACGACGACGAAGGTGTGGTGGCTGCAGTGAATCGCGGTGCGGTGGAAACCGGCATCATCAATAACTACTACTGGGCGCGTCTGAATGCCGAAATCGGCGACAAGGCAACCCGTAGCGCGCTTTATCACTTCACCAACGGCGATGCCGGCGCACTCGTGAACGTATCGGGCGCAGCCGTGCTGAAGTCCGCGCACAACGCAGACGGCGCACAGAAGTTCCTCGCCTATCTGGTCAGCGAACGCGCCCAGACGCTGCTGGCAAAGAGCCACATCGACTTCGAGTACCCGCTGCACAGCGGCGTCGCACCGGACCCGATCCTCAAGCCGTTCACTGAACTGAGCCCGCCGACGCTGACGGTGCAACAACTCGGTGACGACAGCCAGGCCGGCAAACTTCTGCGTCAGGCCGGACTGCTGTAAATGAGCCACGCCGTGTCAGCCGCCGCGCCGGCTGTTGCCTCCGAACCGGCGCGCGGCCGCAAGCGCGCGCCGCGTGGTCTGTTCACCGCGGCCGCGCTTAGCGCGCTGCTGGTGTTGCTGCCGCTCGCTTTTACCGTCTGGCGGGCGGCAAGTTTTGGCTTCGCTGAGGCAGCCGAACTGGTGTTCCGGCCGCTCGTCGGTGAACTGCTCGTCAATACGCTGATGATCACGGTGTCGGCCACGCTCGCGTCGGCTGTGCTGGGCACGGCGGCCGCGTGGTTTGTCGAACGCACCCGCTTGCCCGGCCGCCGCTTCTGGGCCGTGGCGATGGCCGCGCCGCTTGCGATGCCGCCGTTCATCACGAGCTATGCCTGGGTGTCGTTCAGTCTGGATCTGCAGGACTTCAACGGCGCGTTGCTGGTCATTACGTCCTCCTATTTTCCGCTGGTCTACTTGCCGGTGGCCGCTGCCCTGCGCAGCATGGACCCGGCTCTGGAAGAAAGCGCCCGCTCGCTCGGCTGCGGCCGCTGGAGCACTTTTTTCCGCGTGATCCTGCCGCAACTGCGCCCCGCACTGCTCGGCGGCATGTTGCTGGTCGCACTCGGCGTGATGGCCGAATTCGGCGCGTTCACGCTGCTGCGTTTTCGCACTTTCACGACCGAAATCTACGCCGAATACCGGACCAGCTTCGATGGCCCAGGCGCCTCGCTGCTGGCTTGCCTGTTGATCGTGATGTGCCTCGTGGTGCTCGCGTTCGAATTCCGCGTGCGCGGCGCGGCGCGCTATGAACGCGTCGATCGCGGCGCGCGCCGCGCTGTGCTGCGTTACGACCTGGGCGTGTGGCGCTGGCTGGTAATCGCGGGCTTCGCCGCGCTGACCATCGCCACGCTCGGTGTGCCGCTCGGCATGATCGGCTACTGGCTCACGCAGCCGGGCGCCGCCGCGGTCACCCCGGCCGACGTTTCGCCCGAACTGTTGTTCAATGCGACGCTGACATCGCTCGGCTTCGGACTCGGCGCCGCTATCCTGACTACGCTGCTGATCGTGCCATTGGCGTTTTTGCTGGTGCGTTACCCGGGACGCCTCGCCACGCTGTTCGAACGCACTGTGTTTCTCGCGCAAGGCATTCCGGGTCTCGTGATTGCGCTAGCTATCGTTTCGCTCGCCGTGCATGCGCTGCAGCCGCTCTATCAGAGCACCACGCTGTTGATCATCGCTTACTCGATCCTGTTCCTGCCGCTCGCTTTGGTCAGCGTGCGCGCTGCGCTGATGCAGGCGCAGCCGCGTCTCGAAGAGACCGCGCGAGCGCTCGGTCTGAGTTGGAGACAAACGCTGGGGCGCGTGCTGCTGCCGCTCGCCGGACCGGGTCTGGGCGCGGCGGCCTCGATGGTGTTCATCTCGGTCGTCACTGAACTCAACGCCACACTCCTGCTCTCACCTGCCGGCACGCAGACGCTCGCCACCCAGGTCTGGGCCGATACGTCGACTATGGCCTTTGCCGCCGCTGCGCCCTATGCGGCGCTGCTCACCGGTATCTCGCTGTGCGCCTCGGGTCTGCTGTTCACGCTGCTTGGCCGCTCGGCGCTGCTCGGCGAACGCAGCTAGGACTGCGTCGAACTTACCGCTTTCTCCATCGGATTCTCATGAGCGAACTTCGTATCTGCGGCCTGCAAAAATCGTTCGACGGCAACCCGGTGCTGCACGGCATCGATCTGTCCGTCGAACGCGGCACGCTGCTCGCCCTGCTCGGCCCATCCGGCAGCGGCAAAACCACGCTGTTGCGCGTGCTGTGCGGCTTCGAACGCGCGGACCGCGGCACGGTGGAAATCGACGGCCGGCGCGTCGCCGGCGATGCGCTGCATGTGCCGTCGGAACAACGCCGCATCGGTTATGTGCCGCAGGAGGGCGCGCTGTTTCCGCATCTGTCGGTGGCGGACAACATCGTTTTTGGTCTGCCGCGCTCGCAACGACGTGCGCGGCACCGCGTCGCCGAATTGCTCGAACTGGTCGGCTTGCCGGCCTCATTTGCGGACCGTGCGCCACAGCAACTCTCCGGTGGGCAGCAACAGCGGGTAGCGCTGGCGCGCGCGCTGGCGCCCTCGCCCACGCTGGTGATGCTCGATGAGCCGTTCTCGTCGCTCGACGCTGCGCTGCGCCTCGAAACTCGCCAGGCGGTCGCAAGCGCACTGGCGGCAGCCGGCGCCACCGCCGTGCTGGTGACCCACGATCAATCGGAAGCGCTCTCTCTCGGCCATGAGGTCGCGGTGCTGTGGCACGGCAAGCTGATCCAGACCGCGACGCCGGAGATGATTTACCGGCGGCCGGTCACGCGCGAGTTGGCGTCGTTCATCGGCGAGGCGGTGTTGCTGCAAGGCGTCGCCGCGCGTGACCGGGTGACCTGCGAACTTGGCGAACTGACGCTGTCGGCGCCTGCGAAAGATGGCGCTGTCGAAGTGATGGTGCGCCCCGAACAGATCCGTCTATGGCGCGCCGACGAAACCACGCCAGACGGGACGGCTTCGTTCGATGCCATTGTCCAGGATGTGATCTTCCAGGGGCAGGACGCAGGGGTCGGACTGCAGTTGCAATCGGCGGCGCGCACTGTGGTGCGCGCACGCGTGCCGGGCTACCGGGCGCCGCAACCCGGTGAGCGCGTCAGGCTCGCCATCGATGGCGACGTCACGGCTTACGCGCGCGCCTGAACGTCGGACCCGCGCTCGTCGCGCGGGGACGTGGAGGGCGTCGAGGGACCAGCCGCCGAGGCGCGTGGCTGCGAGCGCACCGACAAGTCCTGAATCATCTGGGCGGCAAGGTAGTCACAGGTCGGTCGGTCTGATTTGGCGCTGCGCGCCACCACAATCTCCAGCGGCTCGATCTTCGGCAAGCCCTGCGCATCGCCCAGTATCGCGAGGCGCGACGGCACACTGCAGCGGGTGAGCGCAATCACGGCCAGCCCGGCATCGACGGTCGCCACCAGGCCGAGCAGACTGGCGCTGCTATAGGCGGCACGGTAGCGAATCCGCACGGAATCCAGAGCGGCAAGCGTATGGCTACGGGCCACGCAGCCCGGCTCGTATAATCCCACCGGCAACGGCGACGCCGCCAGCACCGACGTATCCTCCGACGCTCCTACCCACACCATCGGCTCGCTACGCACGTATTCGCCGCGCAGTTTACGGTCGCGGGTGACGAACGCGAGGTCGATCTTGTTGTCCGCCAGCATCGGCGCGAGCGCCGTGCTTTGCGCACAGACAATCTCGATCTCGACGTGCGGGTACAGATTCGAAAAGCGCCTGAGCACCGGCGACAACAATGACGACACGTAATCGTCCGGCGCTCCCAGCACGACCCGCCCGGTCACCTCGGGCCGGACGATCGCCGACCACGCTTCCTCATGCAGATCGATCACGCGCCGCGCGTATTCGAGCAGCGTATTGCCCGGCCGCGTCAGCGCCAGATTCCGCGTATTGCGGGAGAACAGCGTGGTGCCGAGCATGCCTTCGAGCCGCTTGATCTGCATGCTGACCGCCGCCTGCGAGCGATGCACGGTCGCCGCGGCTTTCGTGAAACTGCCCGCTTCGACCACGGCGACGAAGGTGCGCAGCAGATCCACGTCAAATTCAGGGTGCATGATTTATAAGCCCGGCTGATCGAATTTCTCAATTTTATTCGTTTGTCGTCGCCCGGCAAGTCCCCGATACTCGACTTCATTACCGTTACCGAGCGTTTTGCATGTCACTCACCACCCGTCAACAGGGCGCCATCACCCTTGCCAGCGGCGGCTTGCTGATGGGGACGATCGGCATCTTCGTCGAGGAAGCGCGGCTCGATGCCATGACGATGGTGTTCTTTCGCTGCCTGTTCGGTTTTCTGGCGCTGGCGGGTTATTGCGCGTGGAAGGGATTCTTCAAGACCCAGCGTTTTACGCTGCGCATGGTGCTGCTCGCGGTGCTATCCGGCGTGTTGATGGTGACCCAGTGGGTCTGGTTCTTCGATGCGATCCACCGCACCAGCATCGCGGTCGCAACGGTGGTGTTTCACGTGCAGCCCTTCTGGGTGGTGCTGATGGGCGCGGCGCTTTTTAACGAACGCCTCGGCGGCGACCGGCTCGGCTGGATCGCAACCGCGTTTATCGGACTCGTACTCGCTTCGGGCGTGGCCACGAGCGAAAACCCGCAGGGGCAGGCCGGTTATCTGATCGGGGTGGGCGAGGCGCTGGCCGGCTCGGTGCTCTATGCGAGCGTGACGCTGATCGCCAAGAGTCTCGGCCAGTTGCGCCCGCATCTGCTGACGCTCGCACAGTGCCTGGTCGGTGTGATCTGTCTGGCGTTTATCGCGCCGCTACATTCGGTGACGCACATCGGGCCAATGCAATGGTTCTGGCTGGTCGGCATGGGCGTGCTGCATACAGGGTTGTCGTATGTGCTGATCTACGGCGCGCTGCCTAAGCTAACCACGTCTGTCATCGCAGTGCTGCTGTTCGTCTATCCGCTCACCGCGATCGTCGTCGATGCGCTTGTCTATGGGCGGACGCTATCCGCGCCGCAACTGGCCGGCATGGCGTTGATCGTGATGGCGAGTCTTGGTGTCAATCTCGGCTGGCCGCTGGTGTCTCTGCTCCGTCGCGGCGGCCGGCTGAGGCACCCGGTGGATTGAGTTGTCGAAGTGTTGCCGGGCGTGACGCCCGGCCACTTCTTCAGTCGTCGTAGTGAAAACGGCAGGCTGCGACGTAGATCAGTCCGTCTTGCGGCAGATAAACGAGACGATCGGCGTGGGTCACTCGACGCGACCAGAAACCCGTCAGGTTGCCAACCAGCGGTTCCGGTTTGCCGGTGCCCTTGAAGGGATCACGCCGGCACTCTTCGAGCAATTCGTTGACCTTCCGCAAAACCTTGAGGTCGACCTTCTGCCAATGCGAATAGTCTTCCCAAGCTTCATCCGTGAAGACGAAAACGCTATCAGACCTCACGGCCTCCTTGTTGCAGGCTTTCTGTTTGCTCATCTTTTAGCAGTTTACGCGGCGTGCCCTTGCGTGCATTGATTTGGGCGACAGAGCGTACGAGCCGTTCGGCATTCTTCGGCGAGCTCAACAGATACAGGGTTTCCTGCATCGCGCTGAAGTCCTCGAGCGAAACCATCACCACGTGTTCCCCGCCTTGCCGGGTAATCAGCATGGGCGTGTGGTCGCGGCATACGTCGTCCATCGCTTGCTTAAAGCCAGCACGGGCCTCGCTGTAAGTAAGGGTGTTCATGGCTTATCCGGCCCGAAGGGTTTCCCTTCGGCCGCTCCTGACAAAAAAGTTAGCGGTATTTCCTGCGGCGAACCAAGCCCAAGCCCAAGGCCAAGGCCAATGGGTTCGACTCCACCGACGAACACGGGTCGAAACTCGGTTTATGGTTTCGTTGTACAGAAATCCGTACAACATCTCAAGTGCAGGCTCAAGATGCCATACACCGCCTAACCAGAAAGAGGGATGCCGTGTATCGCGGTTGAATACTATCCAGCCAATCGGCCAACACACGACGCGCCAGAAAGCGCGCGGCGGGCATC
>JBEKNG010000249.1:0-7734 GCA_049523075.1 Paraburkholderia sp. | reverse complement strand
CGCGCATGATTTCTTTGCCTACGGTTGGCGAGCCGGTAAACACAATGTGGTCAAAGGATAACCTCGAGAACGCTTGCGCGATCTCGATACCGCCGCCAAAAACCGCCACCCGATCCTCTGGAAATATTTCCGCCAGCATGTCGCGCAAGACCACTGTGCTGCGCGGCGAAAACTCGGACATCTTGATCATCACCCTATTGCCCGCCGCCAATGCCGTGATCATGGGACCCACCGCCTCGACGATCGGGAAGTTCCATGCGGCAATCACGCCCACCACACCTTTAGGCTGGTAGACCACCCTGGCGCGATTAGTGGTGAACAACCAGTCGGTGCGACGCCCTTGAGGCTTCATCCAGCGTCGCAGGTTCGCCAGGGCGTGATCGATCTGCAAGGCGGGAAACATCACGTCCAGCATCTTGCACTCGAACTCGGAACGGCGCCCAAAGTCGTCGCTCATGGCACTCGTCAGCCGATCCTGATACCGCTGCAAGGCGACGCGCACCGCTTTGAGATCGCGGCGGCGCTGCTCCAGATCGGGATACGGCGTGGTCAAGCAGGCATCACGCTGCAGTGCCAACGTAGCGTTGAGATAGTCAATGGTGTCTTTCATGTCCGCTTTCCTTTCACCGTCCTGCTGGACGCGGCGGCGACCCGGCGCCAGTCTCACAGTGCATTCGAGTTGCACCGGAGTGGTTTGCCGGGCGAGTTGACGCATTGATGCCTAGACCGACCGCCATTGGTTTCCCCAGTATTTCTCTCGAACATCTTTCTTGAGCAACTTGCCTACTGCGCTACGCGGCAGATCGACCCAGAATTCGACGCTCTTGGGGGTTTTGGTGCTGCCCAGATGTTCTTTGCATAGGGCCATGATCTCTTCTTCCGAAGCGCTCTGGTCTGGCTTCAGTTGAACCACCGCTTTCACCGCTTCGCCCCATTTGTCGTCCGGTACGCCGACCACGATGCAATCGAGGACGGCCGGGTGTCCCTGAATGATCTTTTCAATCTCAACCGGGAACACATTGAAACCGCCGCTGACGATCATGTCTTTCATGCGATCCACGATCGTGACGTAGCCGCGGGCATCGCGCACGCCGACATCCGTGGTGTGATGCCAACCAGAGGTTGAAACCGCTGCCGTGTCTTCAGGCTTCTTGTAGTATCCCTGCATCACCATCGACGAGCGAACGACGATTTCACCTCGTTCGCCAGCCGGCAACAGATTGCCTTCGGGATCCATGATCGCTACACACGCAACGTCGACAGCTTTGCCTGCAGCTCTCACCACCTCCTCATCAAAGCTGCCATCGCTCATCAGATAGTCGGCGGGTCCCTTGACCAGGATCGGCACCAGCGTCTCTGTCTGCCCGAAGCTTTCGTACATCACGGGTCCAAAGACGCGCACGGCTTCCTTGAACTTCTCGGGAGCAATCGGCGCCGCGCCGACAATGAAGGCCTGCAACGACGAGAAGTCGGTTTGCCTGGTCCTGGGATGCGCCAGCAGCGCGTACACGGCCGTCGGCGGCAAGTAAAGGTGCGTGACCCTTTCTTCTTCGATCAGGGTCAACACGGCTTCGGGATCGAAACCGGGCAGCAGGATGTTGACACCGCCCTTGATCGTGAAGCCAAGCGCGAGCAGCCCGGCAGCATGAGTCAACGGGGCCACGCACAGGTGGCGGGAATCGCACGTAATATCAAAGGCCGCGGTCAGCCCTAGGCCCATGAATTCGAGGCTGCGATGCGTGTGCACCGCACCTTTGGATGGACCCGTGGTGCCGCCGGTGGGTTGCAGGAACGCACGTGTGCTCGGGTCTTCCGGGTGATTTCGGAACGGCGTCCAACAGTCCTTCAGCCACTCATCCATCGAACAGCCATGCTCGGATGCCCGGTCGATACACACGTACAACCTGGCTTTCGTGAGCTTGTCTTTCAGCACCGGAATCGCGCTTTCGAAATAGCTATGGAACAACACGATGTCAGTCTCGAAGTACTCCAGCACCTCGGCATTGGTCTCGATCGAATTGCGAATGTGCACCGATAACCAGGCGCAGTCTGCCAGATTGATCCCCAGATGCAGCAGACTGACGCGATAGTCGTTCGGCGCATAAATGGCCACATGGGTGCCGTGGCCGCTCTGGTGCGCACGGAACAAAGCATTCGCCACGGCGTGAACGTATTTCTGCGCTTCGCCATTTGTGATGCGCGTAGCGCCATCGACAAAAGCCAGGCTGTCCGGACGCAACGCTGCGACAGCATCAAAGTAGTCAGCTAATCTCATTCTTTATCTCCTCCTGCCCTAAGCTCAAAGCGTCCGAAAAACGCTTCGCCTTTATTTCGCACGCATCCGCGATGCCGCATCCAGACGAATGGTTTCGCCATTGACGTAGGCGTTTTCAATGATGAACGCGCAGCAGTGCGCAAACTCGCGCATATCGCCGAGACGCTTGGGCGCTTCCATCTGTTCTTTAAGCATGCTGAGGACCTTCTCATCGAGATTCGCGACCATCGCGGTCAGGAACAGACCCGGGGCGATCGCATTGACGCGAACCCCAACCGAACCCAACTCTCGCGCCGCCGGCATGTTCATGCCGATAATCCCGGCCTTGGTCGCAGCATAAGCGCTCTGCCCAATCTGTCCTTCGTAAGCGGCGCCGGACGAGACGTTAATCACCACGCCACGCTCCTCGCCCGCTTCGGCGTCATTCTTCGCCATCTGCTCGGCACATTTGGACATGACGTTAAACACGCCATTCAGATTGACGGCGGTGGTCTGGGCGAACTTCGCCAGCGGCGCGGCCTTGCCCTCCTTGCCGAGAACCTTGAACGCGGTGGGAACTGCGGCGCCGTTGATACAGACGTGGATTGCGCCGAAGTGGGCCACGACAGCGTTGACCGCTTGTTGCACCGATTCCTCGCTACTGACGTCGGTTTGCACGAACATCGCGTGCTCGGCACCGATATCGGCGACGGCATTCCGACCCGCTTCGATGTTCAGATCGAAAATCGCGACGCGTGCGCCCTTCTCCTGCACCAGGTAGACGGCCGTAGCCAGGCCGAGCCCTGAGGCGCCGCCGGTAATGACAATGACTTTGTCTTGAATACGCATGGGATATCCGTGTGGTAATTGACCAGATTGAATGAAGTCCTGGGGATCGGACGCGGGCTCAGGGTCCGATCAGAACGCATTGACGCCGGTGAGCGCCCGGCCAATGATCAGTTGCTGAATCTGGGTCGTGCCTTCAGGGATCGGTGCGACAATGGCTTCGCGGGCCAGCTTCTCCACCAGGAACTCTTTGGTCACCCCGTTGCCACCATGAATCTGCACCGCCTGACGGGCGATCTTGACCGCGGCCTCGCAAGCGAAATACTTGGCCATGGCCGCCTCCATCTCGGCCGGCACGCCAGCTTCAATCATCGCTGCGGCGCGTTGCGTCAGCAGGCGGGCAGCATCCACGTTGGTGGCCATTTCAGCCAGCATCGCGGAGATCAATTGATGACCCGCGATTACCTTGCCGTGCTGTTTGCGTTCCGTCGCATAGCGCGTCGCTTCCTCCAGCGCGCGTCGGCCAATACCTAGCCCCTGTGCCGCAACGAACACCCGCGAACGTTCGAACATCGACAGCGTGTTCTTGAGCGCGTCACCTTCATTGCCCAGCATGTTGCTGGCTGGTACGCGCACGTCGGTCAGGAAGATCTGGGTGGTCGACTGGCTGTTCCAGGCGATCTTATGAATGTCCCGCACCTCATACGGATGCTCTTTGCGGTCCAGCAGGAAATGCGTCAAGCCACGGCGCGGGTCGTCACCGGTCCGGCAGGTGCAAATCAGAAAGTCTGAATACGCGCCGTTACTGATCCAGGTCTTCTCGCCGTTGATGATGTAGTGATCGCCATCTCGCCGCGCACGGGTTTTGATTTCGAGCACGTTGGACCCGACGTCCGGTTCCGAAATGGCGGCGCTGCAAAACAATTCACCGCTTAGCAGGCCCGGCAGATAGCGTTCGCGTAGATGCGCCGGGGCCAGCCTGGCGATCATCTGAGCGCAGAAGCTATTGATGAGCACCGGAACCGACGCGTCGATCGAGGTAGCCGCCACTTCCTCGAACAGCATGATCATGGTCAGCCAATCCAGACCCAGGCCACCCTGCTCTTCACTGACTACACCCGAGATCAATCCAAACTGACTGAGCTCGCGAACGATTTCGCCCATTTTCTCTTTAGGCACAAACGTGTCGCGATACTCCTTGTTAAAAAGCGGATCCACCTTAGCTGCCAGATAGCGCCGCAAGCCGTCCACGGCGCCTTGCTGTTCTTCAGTCCTGAATACGTATCCCATGTCGATTTCCTTGAATGGCTTATTGTTTGGCCAGGATCGTGACGGCCACCACGGCCGCTTCAATCCCGTAGAGACCGCCGCCGTTTTCCTGAATCGCCACGCGGGCGTTGCGCACCTGGCGTTTGCCGGCCTCGCCGCGCAATTGCGTCACCAGTTCATGGATCTGCCCGAGACCGGTTGCGCCAATCGGGTGTCCCTTTGACTCGAGGCCGCCAGAAGGGTTAATCGGCATACGGCCGCCGACCGTGAAATCGCCGCGCTCGGCAGCCGGACCGCCTTCGCCAAACGGAACTAACATCAAGGACTCGGCGTTGAGAATTTCGCCAATCGCCGAGGCGTCGTGCACTTCGGCCAGGTCGACGTCAGCGGGTGCTACGCCCGCCTGTTCATAGGCTTTTTTCGCGGCGAGATGGGCAACGATCTTGAACGGCTCATCGAGACTGCGCGAACTGCCGGTTTGAATGACGCTCGCCAGCACACGCACAGCACGTCTGCCAGCACCATTGAGACGCTTCAGCCCCGCGGCGTTGCACAGCACCACAGCCGCGGCGCCGTCGCTAATCGGCGAACACATCAAGGTGGTCAGCGGGTAAGCGATGGGCGGCGACGCCAGGACTTCTTCGATAGTGAAGGGTTGCTGAAACTGGGCAAGCGGGTTGTGCACCGAATGCTGATGGTTTTTCGCCGCCACCGCCGCGATCTGCCGCTGGGTGGTGCCATAGCGCAGCATGTGGTTGCGGCAAATGGCTGCGTAGACATCCATGAAGACGCTATAGGGACGCCCGGATGTGGTGCCGGGCGGCGGAACCATGCCGTTCCCCATCGCCAGCAGCGTGGCTTTGTTCTGCTCCACGGTGGAGACGTCCCAGCCCCCATCGAAGGCGCTAAACATCTTGGCCTTGTCGGGGATATTCATCTTTTCCGCGCCCACGGCTAACGCGATGTCACAGCTTCCGGCACGCAACGCCTGGGTCGCCAGATTGAAGGCGGATGAACCGGTAGCGCAGGCGTTTTCCACCGTCACAACCGGCACACCTTCGATGCCAAGGCGACGCATGGCAATGGGTCCGGGGATCGCTGTTTGCCCCTGAAATTGGCCGTTGGTCATGGTGCCGTAAAACACCGAGCCGATGTCGGCCGTCTCGCAACCCGCATCCTTGAGCGCCAGGCCAACGGCTTCGCCGACCATGTCGTACACAGACTTTTCAAGCAGGCGTCCAAAGGCAGTCATGCCTACGCCAACCACATAGATATCGCTCATCTCGCGTTTCTCTTATCGAACTGGATTTTTAGCGGCCCTGAAACTGGGGCGCGCGTTTTTCAGCGAAGGCCTGCAGGCCTTCGTGAAAGTCGAACGTGCGCATGTGCTGACGCAGCATCACCTGCTCGTGCAGCAAGGCGTCGTCACGCGTCTTGTCGGCGGATTGGCGGGCCACTTCTTTCATGCGGCGCAGGGCAATGGGACTCTTGCGGGCGATATGCTTCGCCAGCGTTTGCACGGCCTCGGGGAAGGCATCATCCGCATGCACTTCGCAGACGAGGCCGTATGCCTTCATTTCGGCAGCCGACAACGACTTGCCTGTCAGCAGCAGATACATGGCGGCGTTGAGCGGAATCAGACGCGGCAGAACCGCTGCACCGCCTGCTCCCGGATAGACGCCAAAATTGGCATGCGCGTCAGCGAGCGTGGCGCTCTCGGCGGCCACAACCAGGTCGGCACACATGGCCAACTCCAGACCGCCCGCCATGGTGACGCCGTTCAACGCTGCAATCACCGGCTTAGGGAAGTTGCGCAAGCGGCCGAACACCTGGTTGGCCCGATCAAGAAAGTCCGCTTCGCCGGGCTCGGGCGTGCGGCTTGCCAGCACTTCCTTCAGGTCCGCACCCGCGCAGAAGGCCGCACCTGAACCCGTGAGCACCAGCACGCGAATTTCATCGTCGACCGCCAGTTCCGTCAGACGACGATCGAGCTCGGCGAGGATCGCCAGATTCAGCGAGTTCATGGCCTTCGGCCGATTCAGCGTCAAGCGGGCCACGGACTCGGCGACGTCGCACAACAGAACGTCTTCACTCATGACATCTCCACACATTGATATTGATCAGTACCCGCGAGGGACTTGCTCATCTCGAGCGATAGGCGAATGCATTGATCGTAGTGAAGATCGTCATTCACAACAGGTCATTCGGGTGAAGGCGCAGGTCCGGCGGATAGGTCGGGCAAAAAAGTCGCGTCACTGACTGGACAGCAACTGCCCGATCGCTTCCTCGCTTAAGCCCGCGTTCTGGAGAATCGCAACGCTGTGCTCACCGCGTTTGGGCACAGCCCCTGTGGGGCCTGCCGGCGTCGCCGAAAAGCGTGGGGCCGGCGCTGCCTGCAGTACGCCATCGCGCTCGCTATAGATGCCACGTGCAGCCATGTGCGGATGACTTAATGCCTCGGCCGGCGTCAGCACTGGCGCAAAGCACGCGTCGCTGCCTTCGAGAAGGCTGACCCAATGCTCGCGTGTCTGCGTGGCGAACACCGCCGCCATCCGCGCGCGCAGCGCGCCCCAACGGTGAGGGTCATATGGATTCCTAAAATCAGGATCGTCGCCCAACCCAAGTTTGCTAAACAACGTCGCATTGAACTGCGGTTCGAGTGCCTGCACACTGACGAAATGGCCGTCAGCACAGCGGTAAGTGCCGCTCCAGTGGGGACCGTCGAGCAGGCCGCGACCGCGCTCAAAGGGCTGTTGACCCGCGGCGTGCACCGAGAGCAGCAGATTCATCAGGTTGGCGCTGCCGTCGACGATGGCCGCGTCCACCACCTGCCCCATACCCGTGCGGCGAGCATTTAAAATACCTGCCAGGACGCCTATGGCGAGATAGAGCGCGCCGCCACCCAGATCTCCTACCAGCGTAGGCGGCGCCATCGGAGGCCCGCCTGGTTCGCCTGAAAACCAAAGTGCGCCGGAGAGTGCGATGTAGTTGAGGTCGTGACCCGCAGCGTGCGCTAACGGTCCATCCTGTCCCCAGCCGGTCATCCGGCCATACACCAGGCGCGGATTGCGTGCCGAACAGATCTGCGGGCCGAGGCCAAGACGCTCGAGCACGCCGGGACGCATGCCTTCAATCAAGGCGTCGGCGTCGTCTACAAGTCGCAGCACGGCATCGATCGCGTGCGGATCCTTCAGGTTCAATGCGAGCGAACGTTTGCCGCGATTGACAATGGCGTGCTTGCCCAGATCGAGCAGGTCGCCGGCTTTGGTGTCGGCGCGCTCGACCAGGACGACCTCGGCTCCCATATCGGCCAGCAGCATCCCGCAAAATGGCCCAGGGCCGATTCCGGCAATTTCAACAATACGGACTCCGTCCAGAACGCCCATGGTTCTGCTCCTTGGCAAATTGATAGTGGAATGCGAAGT
>JBEKNG010000248.1:0-7747 GCA_049523075.1 Paraburkholderia sp. | reverse complement strand
CTTGCCCGGATGATCTTTGGCAACGACGGCGAAGAACATGGCGTTATCCGATACGGGTGAGGACGAAGTCATTCGCCAGTTCCCAGAAAGGTCCGTGAACACCGAACTTCTCCGCCGCCTCGGGTGAATCGTTGCGCTTGAATTCGCGGATCAGCGACGACTTCACCGCGAATACGACGTCCGAATCGAGGTAGGTATCTTCGGCATCGAACAGGTGCGTCGTCAGCTTCCTGAATCCCGGTGCGGACACAATCGCATGAACATGCGCAGGCCGGTACGGATGCCGCTCCGTTGCACGGAGCAACACGCCAACCGGGCCATCCGTCGGGATAGGATAAGAAGTGGGCCGGATGGTTTTAAGCAGGAACGCGCCGTCCGGCTTCGCGCGATACCAGCCTCGCAGGTTGTCCTCGGGTTGCGAGCGGTCCTGGATGTCGTACATGCCGTTCGAATCGGTTTGCCAGATCTCGATCATCGCTTCAGGCACCGGCTTGCCGTCGCAGTCGAGCACGCGCCCGTGAATCAGCAGCGGGATGTCCTCGCCATCGCGCAGCAGCACCGATTCACCCCATTGGCGCTCGGGCGAGTCAGGCACATAGAACGGCCCGATCACCGTCGACTCCGTCGCTCCCTCTGCGACGCCAGCGCTGACCATGTTGACGAGCGCTGAAATGCCGAGGTTGTCGGACAGCAGGATCATCTCCTGGCGTTTGTTGTCGCTGATCTGCCCTGTGCGCGTCAGGAATTCGATGCCCGCTATCCATTCGCTTTCAGTCAGGCGCACGTCTCGCACGAACGCGTGCAGATGGCGGATCAGCGACTGCAAGACGGTGCGCAGGCGCGCGTCGGGCGTGTTCGAGTATCGTTCAAGCACCACCTCGGTCAGCTGTGCTTCGGTCATGTTTCTCATAGCGTCTCCGTTTTGTTCGAAGTGACATGCGTTTCCTGACCCGGAGCGGGCGACACGCCCATTTCCCGGTCGATCAGATCCCAGATAAAACGACCCGCAGGCGTGCGCTGTTCCTCGGCGATATGGGCAATCAGCCCCGCGGCACGCGAGAGCACCGCGAAGCCGCGCATCAGCGCTGCCGGAAAACCCATGTCACCGAGCACGGCCGCGATCGCACCTGTGGCGTTGATCGTGATATGCCGGCCGGCCGCGGCGTCGATCTCCTCCGCGAAACTGCGCAGCGCCGCGACGTGGGCTCCGGCCACGCCTTCCTGACTGGCGAGCGCGAGCAATGCAACCGCGCGCGGATCGTCGGGACGATGCAGGTGATGCCCGAAGCCGGGGACCGAAGCACGGCGCGCCCGAAAGTCGCGAGCCAGCTCCGCGATCATCGCGCGGTCGCTGCCGGCTTCGACGATCCGGTCAAGCAGCGCAGCCGCGTCTTCCATCGTGCCGACGAAGCGGCTGCCAACCGCCAGCAGGCCAGCTGCCACACCCGCTTGCAGGTTTTCGGGCGAGCTGGAATAAACCATTCGGGCCGCGATCGCGCTGGGCGTCATGCCGTGTTCCATCAGAATCACCAGCACGGCATCGAGGATGCGACGCTCGCTATCCGTAAGCGTGCGATCAAAAGCCTGCCGAACAAAAACGTCGATAAACGAAGCCTTGCCAATCAGTTCGTCAACCAGGTTGCTGTCACGGTAGTACACCGAATCAGTGGTGTAGCGACAGAGCTTCGTCTGAGGAGCTGAGTCGTCGGGATCGCGGGGCTTTTCGCCAGAACTGTGGGGTACCGTGCTCATTTGCTTGTCCTCCTACGCAGGATTTGGCTGCGTACCTCGGGCTTTAAAATCTTGCCTACCGGGCTATGCGGCAATTCCGTGAATACGTGTACTTCCTTGGGCGCCTTCACCGACCCCAGTTCACGTTTGACAAGCGCAATCAGCTCGCCCTCGTCCACTGACATGCCGGCACGCACCTGGATGGCCACGTGTACGGCCTCGCCCCACTTGTCGTCAGGAACGCCCACCACCGAGCAATTAGCGACGGCCGGATGTTCGGCGATGACCACTTCGACATCGCTCGGATAGACGTTGAAGCCCCCTGTGATAATCACATCGCGAATGCGATCGCGCAGAAACAGATAACCGCGCTCGTCGAATACGCCAGCGTCGCCCGTGCGTAACCAGCCGTCCACGAGCGTGCGCCGCGTCTCCTCCTCGGCTTTCAGATAGCCGGACATCACCAGGTCGCCACGCACCGCGATTTCGCCCTCCTCTCCCGGCGGCAATGACACGCCTTCGGGCGACAGGATCGCAACCTGAGTCAACAGCGAAGGACGGCCGACCGACACGACGTGCTCACCCTGCATTTCACGCGGCGACATATAGGTGATGATCTGCGGCGCTTCCGTTTGTCCATAGGAGGTGCACAGGATCGGGCCGAACACGCTCTGCGCGTCGCGAATCTGCTCGGGCCGCATCGGCGCGCCGCCATAGACCAGATAGCGCAGCGCGGACAGGTCGTGCGGTACATGGCGCTGCTTGTCCGCGAGCGCCGTGATGAGGGTCGGTGGCGCGAACAGCACGGTTGCGCGATGCTTCTCTGCGGCATCGAGCAGCGCGGCGGGACCCGACTCGTGCGGGAAAACCAGCGCCCCGCCACTTCCGAGGATCGGCAACATATAGGTCGAGGTGCCGTGCGTAAGCGGCGCCGCAACGAGGTAACGGTCATCGGGTCCGAAGCCGAACTCGTGCATCTGCGTGACGATGTTGGTGTTCCATGCGCGATACGGCTGCATGACGCCCTTGGGCGCACCCGTCGAGCCACCTGTGAACTTGATGGCCTGAGTCACATGCAGCGGCAGTGCGCTTTGCGGCCGCGGCCCCATCGCAACACTCGACGCGGGCGGTGATGCATGTCCCGCGACTTCCGACAACAACCGCGCCTGCGATGCAAAGGGGGTGATCCGCTCGAGCATCGCCGCGTCGCCCAGCACCATCGCCGGCTCGACGAAGTCAATCGCACGCCGCAACTCCGGGTCGCCGTTGCGAGGATTGAGCGGCACCCATACCTTGCCGGAAGCAAGCACTGAGAGGATCGTGACGAAGTGCTCATAGCTATTCGCGGCGAGGTTGACCAGGCCCTGGCTCCCTGCGAAGCGCTCGCGCAACAACCGTTCAACTTCGTTGCGGGGATGCGGGATTTCCGAAAAGTGAGGCTGTCCTGGTTTGGGGTCTGGCTTGGGCGAACCGTGCATGAAGGTTGCCCGAATACCGGCATCGAAGAGCCCGTCCAGTGCCGCGTCGGTATGGGTGGCTGTTGGGTTGTTGTGGCACCAGTCCACTAGCGTGGTGGTGCCGCAGTTGATCTGGTTCAATGCGCCGACTTGCGTTGCGCAGAAGATGTCTTCAGCGGTGAAGCAGGTCGCGAGCCCAGCATGCATCCAGCGAAAATACTCAAGCAGCGTCCAGTTTGCAGCGATGCCGCGAAGACCTGTTTGCCACGTATGCATATGGGCGTTGATCAGCCCAGGGATAACGATACACCCCGCTAGCGGAATGACCTCGGCATCGTGACACGCGAGCGACGGCCCCACTGCGGCGATCCGGCTCCCTTCGATCAGGATGTCCGCTTCCGGCAGGTCGCCGAACGTGTCATCCATCGTCACCACCGAGGCGCCTTTTAGCAGAACGCGGGTGAGGCTCATGCTGTCTCCTTGTCTACTTCGATACGCGTATCGAAGTTGTGTTGGAGACGATAATCCTCCGCGCGTTTCAGAGCGTCAATATGCGATAGTCAATTATCACTATGTGATAACCCGGTGCATCATCGAGAATTGAAAGGAACAGCGCGAGTGGCTCTCAATGTTCCAGGAGGCTTCCTCTAGCCGCACACCACTTTGTCGTTCTCGATATGTCCGAACGACAGCGGTAACGTGCGGTGCGCGCAGGAATCCTCCAAAGCGACCGGGCTGCCGTCCCAGCATCAAGTATGACCATGGGCCTCTCATGCTCAATGCCGCCATATTTGACGGCAACAGCGGAGGTACACCGACACCTGTACCGTCGACGCTGCAATTGGAAGGTCGAACGCTGGGAGTCGCGTACCGATTCGGATCCCTGACCGCAAAAGCTTCCTTCATCAACTACAAGGTGGCAGGATCTTTCAATAACAATGTCTATAGTGCAGGACTGGATTATCACGTTCTGCCGGACGTGGACCTTAATGGTGGCGTATATGTGACCAGCGACCGTAACGACACTACGAACCACTCACTGATGGCTGCGGTCGGCGCGGACTATTTCCTGTCCCCGACTACTGCCCTCTATGCACAGGTTGGCATCGTAGACAATCATGGCGCAATGGATACCGGATTCTCGGTGGGAGACGCCAACATACTGTACGAAGTAGCGGGTACCACGATCGGCGCTAATGTCGGGATACGTCACTCGTTCTGACACAGCGCCGTGTCCATATGGCCGCTACAGACCGAGCGCCGCAGCGGCTCGGTATTCATCGGCTCGCTACAGATCTCACCAGTACGCGCAACCGCCGCTTTTCAGGTATCAGCGGTACCCGTTGCTTCGAAATGCCATTGATGACCAGCGCGGCCGACGTCCAGAGTCTTCCGATACCTTCCAGCAAGTCGAGCGCGCCGGTGCCGAGCCACCGGCGGATTTCGCCCTGAAGGATTTCGAAGAGGATGGAGCAAACAACCGAAGCCTGAACGGGTAACTCGATCTCGCCACGCGCGCTCGAAATTTCGATCATGGTCTCCAGGTTTTTCAATAGCAGGGCCCTATTCTCGATGGCGCGTATTGCCTGTATGCCGGAATCGTAAAACAGCAATTCCCGCAAAATGAGTTTGGATAAGGTCGGCTCGACTGACAACGCGGCGTAGTGGTACGCAGAAAAGACCACGAAGTTTTCCAGAATGAAGCGGTCCTCGATGGACTGCTGGGCTTGCAGGCGCGTTTGTTCGAGGAGGTCGTTGCCGACGAGAAACAGGAGGTCACGCTTGTTCGTCGCGTAGCTGAACAGGGTGCCGAGTGCCACCCCGGCTCGGGCAGCAATTTCGCGCGTTGTTGTTTCATCGTAACCATGAACGACGAACAGTTCACGAGCGGCTTGCTTGATCCGGGTAACCTTGTCGAGCTTGTTTGCTTCCCGCTTGCTTTGCGGCAAGATATCAGTGTCCGGGCTCATACCGTGTACCGGAGATTCATGGTTAAGTCCTTCGAAATAGGCGTCAACGTTGAAAGGCCATTTTAAACAGGATTACCACGTTCTGTACACCGTACGCCTCAATCGTTCTCCTCCAAACTCGCTCTCGGACAATGGTCACCATGAGGAAGTCGTAGATTGGTCAAGCGACGCCAGAGCAGAGGCGAGCGACAACGCGGTCTGGGTCACGGGCGCCAGCAGTTCGTCAATGAACTGCTGATCAAGTGTGCGTGTAAATGCGGAGCACGCCAACGTTCCGAATAGCGTCCTGCCGGACATCACCGGTACTGCGAATGCCGAATTGAGATCTTTTGGAATCGCAAAACGAGTTGCATAACCCCGTCCCCTCACCTCGCGCATTTCTGTTCTTATCGCAGAAGGTGACATGCTGTGCATAGCATGGTCCTCTCCCGTAGCCGCATCCATGACCGCGCGCCGCTCCGCAGCGGTGCAGTAAGCAAGGTATGTCTTGCCGACGGCCGAAGTGAACATCGAATGGCGGCGTCCGATACTGGTTGGCTTCGCAGCCAACGGGCTGTATGGCATCCCGCAGGCGACTATCCGCATGAAAGCGCCCTCCGCCATCGCAAAGGATAGCGGCCAACGTATCGCCTTGGTACCTGAAACAATGACATGCTCGGCGACGTCAGCGTACAGCGAATGACGCGTCAAGCCCGTGGATAGCTGCCGTGTCAGCGCGGTAAGCCGATAAATGCCCACGCAGCCTGCCGGCGCACGGACATAGCCCTCTGATTCAAGTGTCCGTAGCAACCTATGCAAGGTTGCTTTCGCAAGACCACTTCGCAGGCTTAGCTCATGAAGTGTCCATGATTCACGCTCATTCATGAGCCGCATCAGGTGGAGCGCGCGCTCTACCGCGCGGACAGAATCGTGCATTGCTCCACCATACAGGTTGTGCGTTACAGGCCGGTCATCCGGACAGGACACGACACCTGTGACGCATCCGCTCTCATCACCGGCCGAGGCGAGGGAACAGTTTTGCAGCATTCCGGTACAGGACTCGTTGCTTCATATCGGCGTCGATAATTTCCGTGCCGTCCAGGTCGGAGGCGAGACTCTCTACGAGCGCCGGCGGAGTAAATGGCCAATCACTACCGTACATGATGTGTCCCGCGTCGGCGATCTCGAGAAGCGCCGGCAACAGACGCGGTATCGGCGCGCCAGCGAGATCATAGTACAGGCGCCGAAGCAGCGCGAAGAAATGCTCCGGCGTAGTCTGCACCGCGTCGCCGAGAATAGGCATCAGGCGTACGACGCGATCTGCCAGTACCGGCAGCGCGGCGCCGGCATGAGGCACGATCACACGCAAATCCGCGTGCCGATCGAGCGCCCCCGAAAGCAGCAGATTGGTAATTGAACGCGTCGTCTCGAACATGAATTCGAGCATCGGGCGCGGATATCCGAGCGACAGACTGTCGCAACACGTACAGGACGGTGACGTTGGATGGACAAAGATCACCGCCTTACGGCGATTCAGCTCAGCGTAGAGCGGCTCCAGTTTCGCGTCCCCGAGATAGACGCCGCCATGATTGGTTTCCAGCACCACGCCGTCGGCCTTCAGCACGTCCATGGCGTATTCCAGTTCGCGAAGCGCTCCATCGATATCGGGAACGGGCAACGAGGCGAACAGACCAAACCTGCCAGGATGCGCATTCATCAGTCGCGCGCCCTCCTCGTTGACTCGACGCGCCAGTGAACGCGCTTTCGCATCGTCACCAAAATGTACACCGGGAGAGGATATCGACAGCAGCGCCGTCTCGATACCCAGCCGGTCCATCGTGGATAGCGCCATCTGCTCACTCCACTGGGGAATGGCTGGCATACCGTCAGGTTGCGACAGGCCTGCTTCGATCAGCGCATCGCGATAAAACGAGGGCAGAAAATGCGCGTGAACGTCAATACGGGTTGAACTCATCGAGTACGTCCAAAAGAGTGCCAGCGGCGGGCGGATGATCTCCGATATCGAAACGGGAATACGCCATCGGCCGCAGGAAATGGGAAGAACGCTCCCCTGCACGAGGAAAGCCACCCGTAAATTTGAACACGTTCTAGTTTTATCGTCAAGATGAGAATATCGGCAGCCCGGGTATGGCAAGCGATAGTGTGGAGACACGAGGTCCTGCGGGATCGCCGGCGGCCCCCGTTACCGACTTGTGACAAACCCGGTGCAATGCCAGGGATTGACCTATGGCATGCGTCGGGTCAGGCTGTCCTGCGGCACTGCGTCATTTGCCGGTACTCATAGGCGCTATCGATAGCTGCCGCGAGAATCATGTCGCCAAAGTTGGGATGTCTTGACGTGGGACGCATGGGTCTGAATATGCGATCGCCCCGCCTGATCGGTCTGCCGCTCAATGCGCATATACCGCTGGAAGACGCGGTCCCGATCCGCCAGCGCTGCTCTCCCAGGTAACCGCGCGTCGGGTCCTGCCACGAGATAACGATGTCTCGTTCGTCGGAACGTTCGACTACGGTAAAGCCTTCCCGGTTTTGGCAATCGGTCCGTTCAATCGGTGCAGCTGGAGCTGCTGATATTTGCCAGCGGTAACC
>JBEKNG010000247.1:0-7752 GCA_049523075.1 Paraburkholderia sp. | reverse complement strand
CTGGCCAATGTGGTGGCGATGTTGTTTCAGGCCCTCTCCGCCAAACTGGGCATCGTTACGGGGCGGAATCTCGCCGAATTGTGCCGCGAAAATTTCCCTAAGCCGCTCGTATTCGCGATGTGGGCAGTGAGCGAGGTCGCCGCCATGGCGACCGATCTGGCCGAGTTTCTGGGCGGCGCAATCGGCCTCGCGTTACTGTTTCACATGCCGTTGATGGCCGGCATGATTGTTACCGCCATTGTCACGTACTTGCTGCTGCTGTTCGAGAAGGCGGGCTTCCGGCCCTTGGAACTGGCAATCGGCGCGCTGGTGGGCATCATCGGCCTCTCCTATCTGGCGGAGCTGTTCATCGCGCCGGTGGTTTGGTCCGGCGTCTTCGGGCACCTTTTTACGCCGCAATTGCCGGATGCGGACGCCGTGACGATCGCCGTTGGCATTATCGGCGCTACCGTCATGCCGCACGCGCTCTTTCTGCACTCGGGCCTCACGCAAAACCGCACCGTTGCCAGAAACGAAGGCGAGCGGGTCAAGCTGCTGAAATTCTCGAATATTGAAGTGGTGATCGCCCTCACCATTGCGGGTCTGATCAATATGGCCATGGTCATCATGGCGTCCGGTGCGTTTCACGCAGGCCACCCGGAGGTGGCCGAAATCGAAACGGCGTACCACACACTCGTTCCGTTGCTCGGTATCGGCGCGGCGGGGATTTTTCTGCTGTCGCTGATTGCCTCGGGCATCTCCAGTTCGGTGGTTGGGACCATGGCGGGGCAGATGATCATGCAGGGCTTCGTCGGCTTTCAGATTCCTTTGTGGCTGCGACGCGTCATCACGATGGTGCCTTCGTTTGTGGTCGTCGGATTGGGGGTCAATGCGACGCATGCGCTCGTGCTTAGCCAGGTGGTGCTGAGTTTTGCGCTTCCGGTGCCCATGGCGGCTCTGGTATGGTTCACCTGCCGCGAGAAGGTGATGGGCCAATATCGCAGCCGGCTGTGGCTGATTGTTGCGGCTGGCGCCTCGGCGATCTCCGTGCTGGTGCTGAATGTCGTGCTGCTGTTGCAAACGTTCGGGGTCAGCGTGCCGGGGTTGCCGAGTTGAGATTGCATTCGCCCTGTACGGTGAGCCGTTCGTCATGCCTCGCCGGAGCGTCCTTAACGCCCGAATCACAATGAAGTCGAAACCAGACGTGATTACACGCGCGGCGACGTCCGCTGATATCGGGGGTGTCACCGATGTATTTCTCAGGGCCCGCAAGGAATTGATGCCGTTCGCGCCGCTCGCACACACCGATTACGCAGTGTGCCGGTGGATCGCAGACTGGTTGATCCCAACCGGTCGCGTTACGGTGGCGACGGGTGCACAGGGGCTGATCGTTGGCATGGCGGCGACTTCCGAAGGGGACGGCGTGCTGTGGCTCGATCAACTCTATGTTTTCCCCTCTATGGTGGGTCAAGGTATCGGCACGCGCCTGCTGGCCGAGGTGGTGTCAAACGCGCGCTTTCCCATCCATCTGCATTGCTTTGCCGAGAACACGCGGGCACGGGCCTTTTACGAGCGCCGCGGATTTGTGGCGATTGCCTTCGGCGACGGCAGTGATAACGAAGAAGGATGTCCCGACGTGGTTTATGCGTTGCAGCCGGACGGGGTCCGCGCCGATTGAGGCGTACACGGGATCCACGTGGCGGCTTCACATGTTCCGGAATCCGAAGCAATCTTCCGTCCGTTTGTCACGCTGCCGACTTCTTCATGTGATTTTCTGTGCGGCAGTTGCGAAGCAGATGACACTGTCACAAAGCGCAGTCAAAATCGGCTGTCCGCCGTTCCCAAAGGCTGCTTGATCGGGCCGTTTTTCTCCCGCAATACGACGACTACTTCTATGCCATCCAGAGGTCACCGAGTTTCGTGCATCATTTGCGCTTATAACGAAGCCCCGCGTATCGCGGCCGTACTGGCGGTGGCGTCGGCCCATCCGCTGCTAGGCGAGGTCATCGTCGTGGACGACGGCTCGACTGACGGTACTGCCGACATCGTCAGGGGCTTCCCCTCGGTGCGCTTGATCGAATGTGCGGCGAACGGCGGCAAGAGTGCGGCGATGGCGGTCGGCATTGCGGCCGCCGAACACGAGTGGCTCATGTTGCTCGATGCCGATCTCAAAGGGCTGGCGCAGGACCACATCACTGCGCTTGCCACTCCCGTGCTAAGCGGACGCGCCGATGTCAGCATGAGTCTGCGGCAAAACAGTCTGTTGATTTTTCGCTTCGTCGGCCTGGATTTCGTCTCCGGGGAGCGCGTCGTCAGAAAGCAGTTGCTCGACGAAGCGCTCAAGGAAATTCACGGCTTGCCGCGCTTTGGCATTGAAGTGTTCATGAATCGGCGGATCATCGCGCGCCGGCTCTCCATTGCGGTCACCCACTGGCCGCATGTCACACAAGCCCGCAAAACCGAAAAGCTTGGCTACTGGAAGGGCGTGCGCGCGGAATGGCGCATGATTGCCGACCTGCTGAAGGTCACGTATCCGCTCGCGCTGATTTCGCAGACGCTGCAGCTATTCGCGCTGCGGGTCGATCATCCGGGTCGTGCGCGGCTCTCGGTACGGATCAGGAAGCCGCGCGATACAGCGGCTTGATGGGCGAGATCCGCCTCGCGAATTGAAATCGAATTGCGAGCCGGGAGCCGGGAGCCGGGAGCCGGGAGCGTGAGCGTGCGTGCGAAGCGCAGCTTAAGTCCGAGCGCGGTTTGCATCAGATGCAGCTTGCCGGCGTTTGCTGCGGCGCTGAAGACAGCGCTCGCCGCCAGCATCGCAAAGATCTGCAAGGAGACACTACGCAATCGGGCCAGCACCGCATGCGCGCCCAGGATGAAGGGCGCACCCATCGCGAGCCCCACGCCGAGCAACGCCAGCAGCGTCGCTGCATGACGCACGTGCAGCCGCGCCATCAGTTTCTCCCAGCTAGCCGCAGGGGACTGCGCGTGTTGTGCGGAGCCGGCTCCGCAAGCATGCGGAAAGCCATCATGCCGGACGCTTGTAAGCGAAATTCCACGTGCTTCAGTATCATTGACACCGAGTGGCCCGAGGTGCGCGCCGCGTTGGAGTGGAAGATGGCACGCACGGAGAGCTGAGTAGCGAAAACGTGAGATAAACCGCAACACCCCGCCCCGAGCGGCAATGACCTGTCTTAGGCGGCAATAAGCGGCGATAAAACCGGAGAATCCATTTGATATCCGAGCAAATGTTGGAGACATGGCTGGCCGAGGAGGCGCAGGTGCGCAGCCGGCAGGAGGCCGGACCCGGGCCAGGGCTGGCGAGCCCTGAACAGCTGGCCGGCAAAACGGGCCTTGAAGTGTTGCAGGCCATCCTGAGTGGCGAATTACCCTATGCTGCGATCGCAAAGACACTCGACTTCACGCTCATGGAGGTCAACGAAGGCCACGCCGTGTTTCAGGGCACGCCGCTCGCGCAGCATCTGAACCCGCTCGGCACGATTCATGGCGGCTGGTTCGCAACGCTGCTCGATTCGGCGCTCGGCTGTTCCGTGCATACCATGATGCCGCCGGGCCGCGGCTACACTACGGCCGAACTCAGCGTGAACTACGTGAGGGGACTTACGCCCCGCGTGGCGCGCGTGCGCGCAGAGGGCAAGGTGATTCATTGCGGCCGTCAACTGGCGACCGCCGAGGCTCGTCTGGTCGGCCCCGATGGCACCTTGTATGCACACGCCACGACGACCTGTCTCGTGTTCGAGATTCCCCGGCGATAAACTGACTCTGCTGCGAGGCACAGTTGTATGCTGACGACCGGGCCGATGCGCCCGCCTGCGGCGCTTCCCGTTTGGTCAGCAATTTCCATTTACCTTGCGAGGGTCATCATCGATTCTGG
Organism: Paraburkholderia sp.; assembly: GCA_049523075.1. GTDB lineage: Bacteria > Pseudomonadota > Gammaproteobacteria > Burkholderiales > Burkholderiaceae > Paraburkholderia. The sequence goes on along the minus strand of JBEKNG010000247.1, from coordinate 3,878 downwards.
ATCACCTCCCCAGGCTGCGGCCCGGCATACTCAGCCGGAGTCCGCGTCCGCGTCTGCACCCGTGTCTTCCATGCAGCCTATCGTCTCCGTCACCAATCTCTCCAAGACCTACGCTTCCGGCTTTCACGCGCTGAAAAACATCAATCTGGCGATTCGCCGCGGCGAGATTTTTGCGCTGCTGGGGCCGAACGGCGCCGGCAAGACGACACTGATCAGCATCATCTGCGGGATCGTCAAGGCGACTGAAGGCGCGGTGCTGGTGGATGGTCACGACATTGGCACCGACTACCGGGCGGCGCGCTCGCTGATCGGACTCGTGCCGCAGGAACTGACCACCGACGCTTTCGAAACGGTCTGGGCCACGGTATCGTTTAGCCGCGGACTATTTGGCAAGCCCGCGAATCCCGCCTACGTCGAAAAGGTCCTCAAGGATCTGTCGCTGTGGGACAAGCGCAACAACAAGATCATCACGCTCTCGGGCGGTATGAAACGGCGGGTTCTGATTGCCAAGGCGCTCTCGCATGAGCCACGTGTGCTGTTTCTCGACGAGCCGACTGCCGGTGTCGACGTCGAACTGCGGCGCGACATGTGGCGCCTGGTGCGCTCGCTGAGCGAGAGCGGCGTCACGATCATCCTCACCACGCACTATATCGACGAAGCTGAAGAGATGGCCGACCGGATCGGCGTAATCAATGGCGGCGAGATCATGCTGGTCGAAGAGAAAGCCGAACTGATGCGCAAGCTCGGCAAGAAGCAATTGACGCTGCAACTCGAAAGCCCGCTACAAGAGGTGCCGGCAGAACTCGCGGACTATCGTCTCACGCTCTCGGCGGACGGCAACGAGTTGATCTATACCTACGACACGGAGCGCGAACGCAACAGCATCATTGCCTTGCTGAAAGCGCTGGATGATGCAGGCATCCCCTTCAAGGATCTGCAGACCACGCAGAGTTCACTTGAAGACATCTTTGTCAGCCTGCTAAGAGGTGACCAATGAACATTCACGCTATCAAGGCAATCTACAGGTTCGAGATGGCGCGGACCTGGCGCACTCTGATGCAGAGCATCATTGCGCCGGTGATTTCAACCTCGCTTTATTTCGTGGTGTTCGGTGCGGCAATCGGCTCGCGCATCAAGGAAGTGGATGGCATTAGCTATGGCGCATTCATCGTGCCGGGCCTGATCATGCTGTCGCTGTTGTCGCAAAGCATTTCGAATGCGTCCTTTGGGATTTACTTTCCAAGGTTCACCGGCACGATCTACGAGTTGTTGTCCGCGCCGGTCTCCTACCTCGAGATCGTAGTGAGTTATGTCGGCGCGGCCGCGACCAAGTCAATCCTGCTGGGGCTGATTATTCTCGCTACCGCAGGCCTCTTCGTACCGCTGCAGGTGCAGCATCCATTCTGGATGGTGCTGTTCCTGGTGCTCACGGCGGTGACCTTCAGTCTGTTCGGTTTCATCATCGGCATCTGGGCAGACAGTTTCGAGAAACTGCAACTCGTGCCGCTGCTGATCATTACACCGCTGACGTTTCTCGGCGGGAGCTTTTACGCCGTCAATATGCTGCCGCCGTTCTGGAAGATCGTGACCTTGTTCAATCCGATCGTGTATCTGGTGAGCGGGTTTCGCTGGAGTTTTTACGGCCTGGCGGATGTGGACGTCGACGTGAGCCTCGGCATGACCGCGCTGTTTCTGGCGATCTTTCTGGCCATCGTGGCGTGGATCTTCAAGACGGGGTACCGGTTGAAGACGTAGCGCATCTCGCGCCTGTTTCTGTGGCCCGTGTCTGTGCCCGGCTCGCAAACCGGATAGACCGCAACGTGAGACACTTTGGGAGCATTTAACACCAATAGAAAGAGGTCCCGCTCATGTCCGTTGATGTCACCCTGATCGACCGCTCCGCCCACGAAATCGTCGGCCTGTTGCGGCGCGAGGAGGTCTCTCCACACGACCTGCTCGACACGCTCGCGTCGCGCGTCGAGCAGGTCGAGCCGCGCGTCAATGCGTTGCCTACGCTCTGTTGGGAACGGGCGCATGAGCACGCCGCCGCGTTGCTGAAACGCCCGGTCGCCGAACGCGGTCTGCTGTGCGGGCTGCCGGTGCCGATCAAGGACCTGACCGATGTAGCCGGGGTCCGCACCACCCGTGGCTCGACAATCTATGCCGAGCGGGTACCGGAACGCTCCGATCTATTAGTGAGCTTGCTCGAAGCGCGCGGCGGTATCGTGTATGCGAAATCCAATACGCCGGAGTTCGGCTTGGGCGGCCACACCTACAACAGCGTCCTGGGCGTTACACGCAATCCATGGGACCTATCGCGCTCGGCAGGCGGATCATCCGGCGGTGCGGCTGCGGCACTCGCCTCAGGGACAGCATGGGTCGCTCACGGCTCGGATCTGGCTGGATCGCTGCGAACGCCCTCGGCGTTCTGCGGTGTAGTCGGCCTGCGGCCAACACCGGGCCGGGTTGCCGCCGGGCCCGCTGCCGATCCGTTCGGGACGCTCGGCGTGCAAGGACCTATGGCGCGCAACGTGACCGATACCGCGCTGCTACTCGACGCGATGTGCGGCGAACTTCCTGGCGCGCCGCTCTCGCTGGCCGAGCCTGCCCGGCGTTTTCTGGACTGCGCATTGCAACCGCAGCGGCCGGCACGCATCGCGTTTAGCGAGGGGCTTGGTATTGCAAAGCCTGAGGCGGAAATCCTCGATATCTGCCGCAAAACGATGGATCGACTGACGGCGGCAGGCATCGGTGTGGATACGCCGGACATCGATCTGAGCGCGGCGCACAAGGCATTTCATGTGCTGCGTGGCGTATCGTATGCGATGAGCTATGAAGAAGTCCTCGCGCGGCATCGCGAAGCGTTGAACCCAAACGTCATCTGGAACATCGAGTTCGGCTTGCAGCTCGAAGGACGGGCGGTGTCCGCCGCCTATCGGACACGTGGCGAACTGTTCAACCGGACCGCAGCGCTGCTGGAACGCTACGACGTGCTGATCTGCCCCGCGACGATCGTGCCGCCATTCCCCGTCGAAGAGCGATACGTCAAGGAAGCGGCGGGGCAGCAGTTCGACACGTATATCGACTGGCTCGCGATTACCTACAGCTTGACGATGCTCGGCGTGCCCGTGATGGCGATTCCGTGCGGGATGACCGCGAGCGGTTTGCCGGTTGGCATCCAGATCGTCGGCAAACCGCGCGGCGAAGCGGCGCTGATATCGGCCGCGCGGGCAATCGAGGAGATCATCGGGAGCTGGGCGACGGGCACGCCGGCCTTGTAGCCAACTGAGGTCAGGAGGACATCTCACCCGCCGTCGGTCGCAGCGCGCAGAGTGCGCATGCCCGCTGCATAGCTCGTTGGCGTTTATTGAAAACATCAATCGGACAGACTAGAGTTGTTCGGTCAGGCTCTCGAACCGATACAACGCGGAGTGGTTCATCCTTGCGATGAGAGCGCCTTGCGCGGCGCGTAGTGACTGGCGCATGGCGCGCGTGCAACCCTCTACTGAACCGAGCCGAGAGGCCACCATGGAGTCCGTGAAGACGTTGCTTGAGCAGCAGCCGATGTTCGCGTTGTTCCTCACGATCGCGATCGGCTATGGGGTGGGGGAAATCAACATCAAGGGATTTTCCCTCGGCGTCGGAGCGGTCCTGTTCGTCGCGCTGGCGATCGGCTGGTTTGCGCCCAAATCGGCACCTGCAGCCTTGGTTGGTACGCTGGGGCTCGCACTGTTCCTGTACGCCGTGGGGGCGCAGTACGGCAAGCAGTTCTTTCTCGGCTTCACCAGCCCCTATGGACGAAGGGCGAATCTCATTGCGCTGGTTGGTGTGCTGCTGTCCGGCGTCGCGAGTCTAGTTTGCATGAAGATCTATCAACT
>JBEKNG010000246.1:0-7762 GCA_049523075.1 Paraburkholderia sp. | reverse complement strand
ACCCAGGTCAATCTCATACGCGACCACACGCCCTGCTTCACCGGTGAGGTGCGCGAGAAGTGCTGTGTAATAGCCGGTTCCCGAACCGATGTGTGTGATGGTTTCGCCCGGCGAGATGGCTGCTGCGTCCAGACACCGTGCATGGAGGCTCGGCTCACCGTTGTTAATGCCTTGATCGGTCCTGAGCCCGATTAGAATGTCCTGATAGAGAACGGCAGGGTCGGACGTGTCGGTGGAGACGTATCCTGTCGGCGTGTATGCGTTCCATGGACCGGGTCCCAGATACTTTTCCCTTTCGATCATCGCAAATGCCGCCTGGATTCTCGGGTCTTTGCACGCTCCTTTGGCTGTTATGTATCGCGCATAAAAGGCGCGAAGCGCTTCTACGTTCGTCATCGACCGTTTCTCCGTAAAGGGACAGAGCCATCGTAGCAGGTAAAGTCGAACGAAGTTATCGGTTGTCAACAATGTAGCCCGCGGTGTCGAGGACCGAAACTGGCCGGCCCCGACCGCTCCCTTCCTCAGGCAATGAAGCAATGAAGCGGGTACATCCCACCGGTACACAACGCATTTCAATACACAGCGGGGACGTGGATGGTGCCCGGTACACCCGCTCAGAACGATTCGCCCACCATCTCTTCGCTCTTGCGCCAGAGCGAGTCTGCGTGTGCAACGTCGAGTGCATAGCGGCGAACGCCCTCGCTGACGGGCGTAATGACCACATCGTCCGCAACGACTTCGCTCACGTGACAGTTTTCGCAATAGCTGCCTCCAACATCTTCCGCTGCTGCCACCACCGCAGCCCATACCGAAGTCGCCGCACCCTGTGGGACCGTCTTGAACTGAAACGCTCCTTTTCCCTCCACTGGTGACACGCGCCGTAGTCAGTGGCGACATCCGCCCCGATCTCGATCCACTGGATCTCCTTCGGGCTCTCGTTGGCGTCTCAAATGTTGCGTCTGCCCCGGACTGGCAGCAGAGTGCAAAAAGGTTGGTCGATGTACTGCTGCGCGGATCCCAGCCCCAGGGATAGCTTCCGCAACCGACCCTGAAGCGCCAATTGACGCGATGCGCTGCCCCCGGGTATATCGCGCGCACCGTGTGGTCAGAGCGGCATGAACGCATATCCCGCTTGCTGCAGGGTTGTTACGGTGGTCAGCGCGGACAACGACAGCGTCACTCTGGGGTCGATCCAGTCATATTCGAAGTGGTGCTCTGCCATGGCCTGGCCGCACACCGCGATCGTGATGCCGTCCTTCTTGAGCACCTCAATCAACGCCAGATTGGGGTTAGGCACGCCGAACTGTGCGCGATAGTGCGCGTCGTCGAGCGCCAATGATGTGGCCGAACCGGAAGCGACTGCGACGAACTTAAGCCTGCTCAGCGGCACGCCCGACGCCACGTAGAGATTCACCGCGCGCGCAACGTGATCAAGCGCCGGACTCACCTCATCGGGATCCTTGGCCCCCTGCGTTAAAGAGAAGACCACCTTGTAGGTGTGACCCGGCCGCGGCTTGAACGCGCCGTTCGGCAAAAAATGTATCTTGCCGTAGTCGTGCACGGTCGGTGTGGTCCAGAAGTCGGGCGAATCCATCGTGCCTGCATGGACGGACAACGAAGCGGCAGCGAGCGCTACGGTAGCTACGAAACTTTTAACTTTGTACATGATTGATTGCGGTTTCACTAAAGTCGCACAATGGTGGGAAGCAGAGATGGAGAGTCACCCACCTAGCCCGGCCTTCGCCATCATCCCAAGCGCCACGCAGATCAACACTCCCGCGAAACCCACCTGGACATGCAGCGCGGAGAGACGCTGCGAGACCAGCCGTCCGGTCACCATGCCGGCAGCCGTCGCCAGGCTGAACCACAGCGTCAGGTCGAGCGGCAACGACGCTCCGCGCAGGACCGTCGCGACAACACCACCGCTGCCGACCAACGCGATCACCATTAGCGACGTGGCAACGACGCCATGCATCGACACGTTGGTGAGCTTGCGCAGCATTGGCACGATTATGAAGCCACCGCCCACGCCGAGGAGTCCCGTCATCAGTCCGGTCAACGCGCCGGTCGCAGCTAGAGCGGCCCCCGTGGTCCACGACCAGACCAGCCGCCCGGTGTCCGGATTGATGCGGCCGACGCAAAGCCGTGAGTCCGCCCGGTCCGTGCCCGCGCGCCGCAAAGCCTGTGACAGCAACCTTGCCGCCACCACCAGCATGACGGTAGCAAACAGTGCCAATAGCACGCGTTGTGGTAACGCGTGGGCGAGGCGCACACCGAGCGAGGTCAGCGGCACGCCCGCTGCGGCCATGAATAGCGCGGCACGATAACGGACGAGCCGCTTCCGGAATGCTTCAAGCGCGCCGATAGCAGCGCTGCCCGCCACGGCGACCAGCGCGACCGGCGTCGCCTGCTGCATCGGCCAGCCCATGCCGGCCACCAGCGCCGGAACGGCCAGGATGCCGCCACCCGCGCCGGTCAGGCCGAGCACCGCGCCAACGATCGCGCCGAGGATAAGTGAAGTCAGCATGAGAAATTCGAAAGGCAGTGACCGCCATAGAGAAATTCCGCAAACACGATCTTGCCGCGTTCGACGGTCAGCGGACCGGCTCAGATTGCGTTGAGGGGAATCTTGAGATACGACACTCCGTTATCTTCCGGATCGGGCATATGTCCGGCGCGCATGTTGACCTGCACTGACGGCAGCATCAGCACCGGCATGTTGAGTGTCGCGTCGCGCGCGGTGCGCATCGCAACGAAGGACTGCTCGTCGATACCGTTGCGTACATGGACGTTGTGTTCGCGTTCCTCGGCTACCGTGCTGACAAACTGCACAGGCCGCCCGCCGGGCTGGTAGTCGTGGCACATGTATAGCTTCGTGTCCGCCGGCAGGCTCAACACCTTGTTGATCGAGCGGTAGAGCGTGCGGGCGTCGCCGCCTGGAAAGTCGCAGCGCGCGGTACCGTAGTCGGGCATGAACAGGGTGTCCCCGACGAAGGCCGCGCGCTGCTCACCGTCGCTGACCACATAGGTCATGCAGGCCGGCGTATGTCCGGGGGTATGGATGGCGCGCGCCTGCAACGCCCCGACGGCGAATGTTTCGCCGTCGGAGAGCAGGTGATCGAACTGGCTGCCATCGTGCGCTAATTGCGAGCCGGCGTTGAACAGCTTGCCGAACACGTCTTGCACGCGCGTCACGTGCGCGCCGATCGCAATCTTTCCGCCGAGCCTTTCCTTCAGGTACGGCGCGGCGGACAGATGGTCGGCATGCACGTGGGTTTCAAGAAGCCACTGAACCTTCGCACCAAGCTCATGAACGCGAGCGATGAGCCGCTCGGCTGCCGTCGTGCCGGTACGGCCTGACTTCGGGTCATAGTCGAGCACACTGTCGATCAGTGCACAGTCGCCCGTGCGGACATCCAGCAAAAGGTAGCTGACCGTCCAGGTGGCGGCGTCGAAGAAGCCTTCGATCAGCATGGGGCTAGCGGTATTCAACATGATGGTCCTGCTCGTCCAGGTTGCTGGGGTATTACAGTAAGGCCAGGGAACGGGCGCGGTTAATACGATTTGTACGGCAAGAACTTTCCAGACAGCAGCACCTTGACGCGGTCACCTTTAGGATCGGCCTCACGCTGGATATCCATCGAAAAATCGATCGCGCTCATGATGCCGTCGCCGAACTCTTCATGGATCAGTTCCTTGATCGTGGTGCCGTACACGCTGACGATTTCGTACCAGCGGTAGATCAGCGGATCGGTCGGCACCGCAGTCTCGAGCGACCCCTTGTACGGCACGATCTGCAACCACGCGACGGCCTCGTCCGGCAGCCCGAAAATCTCGCCGGCAATCTCGGCCTGCTGCTTGCTGAAGGTCATCTGGCCGAGGCACGCGGCCGTCGTCCACTCCTTGCTCTGGCCGATCTTTTCGGCAATCGCACTCCACTTCAGGCCCTTCGCGACCTTGGCGGAAACGATCATCTGCGTTACTTCATTGCGGCTGGAAATCATGGTTGGTTCCTTGGGGAAAAAGATCAGGCAATCGCCTTGAGATTGGGTCCGGCAGCCCGCGCGACCGCTGCCGGCGTAGCTGCGCCGTCATCGAGCCCGGGATAAACGAGCCGCGTTGCGGCGGCGGCCACGCGTCCGGTATCGGACCGGTCGCCGTGGGGGACGCTCAGTTCTTTCGAACGACGCACCAGAAAATCGACCAGATAATTGCGGATTCGATAAAACTGCGGATCATGGTGCATGGTCTCGCGCTGACGGTTAGCCGGCAGCGTGTTGACGACGATCTCGGCGATCCGGGCGCGCGGCCCGTTGCTCATCAGCATGATCTTGTTCGACAGAAGAATCGCTTCGTCGACGTCGTGCGTGATCATGAACACGGTCTGCTGCGTCGCGGTGCAGATTTTCAGCAGCTCATCCTGGATCACGCCGCGCGTCAACGCGTCGAGGGCGCCGAACGGCTCGTCGAGCAGCAGCATGCGAGGCTCGATCGCAAACGCCCGTGCAATGCCGACGCGCTGCTTCATCCCGCCGGACAACTCCGACGGCTTCTTTTTTTCGGCGCCCTTCAGCCCGACCATCTCAATGAAGCGTGCGCCGTGCGCAGCGATCTGCTCGCGGGTCCAGTCCGGATAACGCGAGCGCACCGCGAACGCGATGTTGCCTTCCACGGTCATCCACGGCAGCAGCGCATGGTTCTGGAACACCACGCCGCGATCGAGCCCCGGTCCGGAAATTTCGCGGTTGAGCACGATCACGTGCCCCTCGCTGGGCTGCTCGAGACCCGCCAGCACGTTCAGAATGGTGCTCTTGCCGCAGCCGGAATGGCCGATTACGCAGATGAATTCGCCCTGCTCGATCTTGAAGCTGACGTTTTCGAACACCGGCGGCAAGTCGTCGCGATAGCGCTTGGTCAGTCCTTCGACGCTGACGAAACTCGTCGCGCCGGACGTCTCTGCATTGGACTTAGTCGACATAGGTCACCTTGCGCTGGAGTTGGGCGAATAGCAGGTCCAGCGTCATGCCAACCAGACCGATGAGCAATACGGAGAACAATACGTTCGCTAGCGACAGGTTGTTCCATTCGTTCCACAGGAAGTAGCCGATACCGGTGCCGCCGACCAGCATTTCGGCCGCGACGATCACAAGCCATGCGATGCCCATCGAAATCCGCATGCCGGTGACGATGGTGGGCGCCGCTGCGGGCAGCACGACCAGCAGCGCGCTGCGCAACGGCGCCACTTCAAGCGTGCGCGCCACATTGAGCCAGTCGCGCCGCACCCCGGCGACGCCGAACGCGGTATTGACGAGCATGGGCCACACCGAACAGATGAAGATCACGAACACCGCCGAGGCCGACGAACTCTTGATCGTGTACAACGCGATCGGCATCCACGCGAGCGGCGAAATTGGCTTCAGCACCTGGATGAACGGATTGAAGGCGAGGAACGCAAGCCGTGACATGCCGATCACAAAACCGAGCGGCACCGCAACCAGCAACGCAATCGCGTAACCGGCCGCAACCCGCACGAGCGAATAGCCGAGCTGGATGCCGACGCCCTTGTCGTTCGGTCCGTTGTCGTGGAACGGATGCGCGAGCTGGCGTGCAGCCTCGTGCGCAAACTCGGCGGGCGATGGGAAGCCGGTGACCTTCACCGAATCCACCGCAGCGCCGTTCGCAGCCGGATCGGGCGCCTTGCCCATCAGCACGGCGTACTCAGCCGCTTCGGCGGCCTCGGCACTAGTGGCTTTCGATGCCGTCGTCGGAGCTGTCGCGACTGGCGTCTTCGGGAGCGTCGCGGCCTGCCAGATGACCAGCAGCAGCGCGAGCAATGCGAGCGAGCACAGCGCCGCCTTGCTTCTCAACGTGAATCGTCGAATTGCAGTCATTCAGTTTCTCCTGCGTTCAGGCGCTTCAGGCGCGTTTGATGGCAAAGCCATTGAGGTAAGCGTCAGGTCGGCTCGCGTCGAAAGCTCGTCCCATCACCGTAATCGGCTGGTAGCCGCCGTTGCCCGCAAGATCCGGCGGTGTCTCGCCAATCTGCTTCATCGCGTTCTCCGCGTCGGTCAGCAGGAATACCTGCTGCGCGAGTGACCGGTAGTCGATGCCGCCCTTCAGATAACCCCAACGCTTCATCTGCGTCATCATCCACGTCGCCATCGAATACCACGGCAGCGGCTGAAAATCGATCCGGTCCGCGACGCGGTGCACGTGACCAATACCGTCCGCATAGGTGCCGGTCAGCACCTGGCGGATCACCAGTTCGGGCTGATTCAGATAGGCGGGCGCCGCAATCATTTTCGACAGCTCGGCGCGATGCGCGACATCGCTCGCATAGGCGGCCGCGCGCAGATTCGCGCGCAGCAGCGCGGCGAATGCGTTCGGGTTCTGCCGCACGAACGCGTCGGGCACACTGAACGAGCAGCAGGGGTGCCCCGCCCAGATGTCCTTCGACAGAATATGAATGAAACCGACCTCGTCGAACACCGCGCGCTGGTTAAACGGATCGGGGCCCAGAAATCCGTCGATGTTGCCTGCACGCAGGTTCGCGATCATCTCCGCGGGCGGCGTCACACGCAGTTGCACATCGCGATCCGGATCGATGCCATGCTCCGCGAGGTAATAGCGCAGCAGAAAGCTGTGCATCGAATAGTCGAACGGAATCGCGAAGCGGAAACCTTTCCAGTTGCGCGGGTCGCGGTTGTCCTTGTGTTTGAGCGCCAGCACGATGGCCTGACCGTTCACGTTCTGGATCGTCGCGACGCGCGTCGGCGTGGGCTGCGAGCCAACACCGAGCGAAATTGCAAGCGGCATCGGCGCGAGCATGTGCGATGCGTCGAGTTCGCGATTCAGCATCCGGTCGCGCACCAGCGCCCAGCCACCCACCTTGTTCAGCGTGACGTTCAGCCCTTCCTCTTTGTAAAAGCCGAGCGGTTCTGCGGCGATCAACGGCGTGGCGCAGGTGATCGGCAGAAAGCCGACGTTGAGGTCGCGTTTTTCGAGCTGCGTGGCTTTCGTTTCTGCGAAAGCTTGCTGGAGCGAGGCGATCGGCAGCACGCTGTACACGGCGGCGATGGCCGTGCTCTTACCGACCGCACGGATAAAGGCACGCCGCATCGCGTTGCGCGGAAAGAGTGCGCGTACGGCCGCTGCTTCGACGGCGTCGCACCACGCGGCTTCGCGGTCCGCGCTGCCTCCGTCGTGCGCGGCGCCCGCCGTGGCGGCGCTGTGCGCGGCCTGGTCGGCATGGCGGCCGCATGAGCAACCTCCAAGCGTGCTGCCGGAGTCGAACGGTTGATAGCGGTTGCCCATGTGGTGTCCGATGCGTGAGGGTGGGTTCAGGCTGCGAGCTCGACGCGCCGGATGCCGACTGTCAACGACGAAACGATGGCGCCGTCGCGGTACTGCGCCATCGCGAGGTGTCCGTCGTCTTCTTCGACGATCTGCCAGTCCAGCTCGCGCGAAGGCAGACCGCGCACGACGATCGGCGTCGAGCGCGTCTTCACGCGAATCACGGGCGACTGGTGGCGATAGCCTGCATGTTCGCAGCCGGTCACCGCGTGCGCGATCGCTTCGGCCTGCGCGACAATCGGCTCGATAAAGCGGCACGGCTCGCCGGCGAAGCTGATGCAGTCGCCAAGCGCGTAGATATCCGCCACGCTGGTCTGCAACGTGCGGCTGTCCACGACGATGCCGTGCGCGAATTCGAGTCCTGCCATTCTTGCGAGGCGCCCTTCGGTGGCGAGCCCGGCTGCGCACA
>JBEKNG010000245.1:0-7799 GCA_049523075.1 Paraburkholderia sp. | reverse complement strand
GGCGTACAGCCGCAACAGGGCACAACAAGACGCAAAAAGGGCCGCCAGCTTGCCAGCCGCGGCCCTTCACATGCTGCGCGCGGTTACCGGTAAGCGCTCAGGACCGAGCCCGAGCGCCATTTTACCTTTCCCGCTTCACCTAACCGGCCGGGTTGCCCGGCTAGCTTGATTGCCCCGATTAACGCTCGGCTTCCGCGCTCATCACATGCTCGCCGACCATCTCATCAATCGTTTCAAGGTAACGCTGAGCATCGAGCGCAGCCATACAACCCGTGCCGGCGCTGGTAATCGCCTGACGATATACGTGATCCTGCACGTCGCCCGCGGCAAACACGCCCGCCACGCTGGTACCCGTCGCGTTGCCCGAAAGGCCGCCGTTGGTGATGATGTAGCCGTTCTTCATCTCCAGTTGCCCTTCGAAGAGATCGGTATTCGGCTTGTGACCAATCGCGACAAACAGACCCTGCAGCGCGAGATCCGTCGCTTCACCGGTCTTCGTATTCTTGATGCGCAGACCCGTCACGCCCGACTGATCGCCGGTCACTTCGTCCAGCACGTGGTTCCACTTGATATCGACGATGCCTTCCTTTTCCTTCGCCAGCAGACGGTCGATCAGGATCGGCTCGGCGCGGAACTTGTCGCGGCGGTGGATCACTGTCACTTTCTTCGCGATGCCGGCCAGGTAGAGGGCTTCCTCGACTGCGGTGTTGCCGCCGCCGATCACCGCCACATGTTGCTGCTTGTAGAAGAAGCCGTCGCAGGTCGCACAGGCGGACACGCCTTTGCCCATGAACGCCTCTTCCGAGGGCAGGCCAAGATACTGCGCGGACGCGCCGGTCGCGATGATCAGCGAGTCGCAGGTGTATTCGCCCGAATCGCCAATCAGGCGGATCGGCTTCTCATTGAGCTTTGCCGTGTGAATGTGGTCGAAAATGATTTCGGTGTTGAAGCGCTCAGCGTGCTCCTGGAAACGCGCCATCAGTTCCGGGCCTTGCACGCCGTTCGCATCAGCCGGCCAGTTTTCGACGTCGGTCGTGGTCATCAGCTGGCCGCCTTGGGCCAGACCCGTGACGAGCACCGGATTCAGGTTGGCGCGAGCCGCGTAGACGGCGGCCGTGTAGCCTGCGGGGCCGGAACCGAGAATCAGGACTTTGGCGTGTTTCGTGGTGGTTGCGGGCATGATCGAAATCCGTAAAAAGCGCCCGGCTCGCCCATGCGAGGCCGCGCGGCACAGCTAAACGTGAGCTGAAACTAGAACTGTAGATGGGTATCAGAGCGCCATTATAAAGGCCGCCAAGCCGGCCCGCTTCATGATGCTTCTTGATGGTCCCGATAGCCTGTCGCCGCAGTTTGGCCTGAAAACCACGCTGGCTGGCCCCAGTTACTGTCATTTACAGCCTTGCGTACGACACTGCGTTTACAATAGGCCGGTTCGAACGACCCGGCGGCCACGACCGGGCACCCAGCACCGCCTGGGGGCGCGTTTTGGGCCGCGAATTTGGCCGCACCCGCACCAGGATCAATGGCAAAAGCTCCTTATTCCGCGAGCGCGCAGGCATTGCCGCACCGCATGTCGCGCCTCTTCACCGAAATCCGCTGGATCCTGCAGGTCGCGCTCGGCGTTTTCCTGCTGATGGCGCTCGTCAGCTACAGCCGGCACGACCCTAGCTGGACGCACGCCGCGCAGGTCGACCGCATTGCCAACTGGGCCGGCCGCGTCGGCGCGTGGACGTCTGACATCCTCCTTCTCCTGTTCGGTCTGTCCGCCTACTGGTGGGTGGTGCTTCTCGGCCGCAGCATCTCGGCCAATTACCGCCGTATCACCCGTCACGAGGTGGAGCCCGAGGACAAGCCGCGTGATGTGACCTGGCTCGCCGAGATTTTCGCCTTCGTGCTGGTGTTGCTTGCCAGCGACGGCATCGAGGCGCTGCGGATGTGGTCGCTCAATGTCCAGTTGCCGCGGCCGCACATGCCAGGCGGCGTGATCGGCGAGGCGGTGGCGCGCGGCGTTTCGCATGCACTGGGCTTCACGGGCGGCACGCTGGCGTTGCTGGTGGCGCTTGCAATCGGTTTGTCGCTGTATTTCCGTTTTTCCTGGCTTTCCGTCGCTGAACGGGTCGGCGAATCGATCATTTCTGCCGTCACCTTTGCCCGTCTGCGCCGCGAGGCCGGCCGCGACCGCAAACTTGGCGAGGCCGCCGCCGTCAAGCGCGAAGGCAAGGTGGAGCAGGGCCGCGTGCGTATCGAAGAGCACGAACCGGTCATGATCGTGCCGCCGGTGGTCACGCCGGCCAAGTCCGAGCGCGTCGAGAAAGAGCGCCAGGTGCCGCTTTTCACGGATCTGCCGGGCGATTCCACGCTACCACCCATTTCGTTGCTTGACGCGGCGCCTGCCGCCCAGGAAACCATTTCGCCCGATACGCTCGAGTTCACCTCGCGACTGATCGAAAAGAAGCTGAAGGATTTCGGCGTCGAAGTGAGCGTGGTCGCCGCTTATCCGGGCCCGGTCGTCACGCGCTACGAAATCGAGCCGGCCACCGGCGTGAAGGGCAGCCAGATTGTCGGTCTGGCGAAGGATCTGGCGCGTTCGCTGTCGCTGGTGTCGATTCGCGTCGTTGAGACGATTCCGGGCAAGAATTTCATGGCGCTGGAGTTGCCGAACCAGCGCCGCCAGACCGTGAGTCTCTCCGAGATTCTCGGCTCGGCTGTTTATGCCGACGCCGCCTCGCCGCTCACCATGGGTCTCGGCAAAGACATCGGCGGCAAGCCGGTGTGCGCCGACCTCGCCAAGATGCCGCACTTGCTGGTGGCCGGTACGACCGGCTCGGGCAAGTCCGTCGGGATTAACGCAATGATCCTGTCGCTGCTCTACAAGGCTAGCGCCGAGCAGGTCCGGATGATCCTGATCGATCCGAAGATGCTCGAAATGAGCGTCTACGAAGGCATTCCGCATCTGCTGTGTCCAGTCGTCACGGACATGCGCCAGGCCGGCCACGCGCTGAACTGGGCGGTCGCCGAAATGGAACGCCGCTACAAGCTGATGAGCAAGCTCGGCGTGCGTAATCTCGCCGGCTACAACAACAAGATCGACGAAGCCACCAAGCGCGAAGAAAAGCTGCCGAATCCGTTTAGCCTGACGCCGGACGAACCAGAACCGCTCACGCGTCTGCCGAACATCGTGATCGTGATCGACGAACTGGCTGACCTGATGATGGTGGTCGGCAAGAAGGTCGAAGAGCTGATCGCGCGGATCGCGCAAAAGGCGCGTGCGGCCGGCATCCACCTGATTCTGGCGACGCAGCGGCCCTCGGTCGACGTCATCACCGGCCTGATCAAGGCCAACGTGCCGACACGGATGGCTTTCCAGGTGTCGTCGAAGATCGATTCGCGCAC
Organism: Paraburkholderia sp.; assembly: GCA_049523075.1. Lineage (GTDB taxonomy): Bacteria > Pseudomonadota > Gammaproteobacteria > Burkholderiales > Burkholderiaceae > Paraburkholderia. The sequence continues at coordinate 4,406 of JBEKNG010000245.1, read as the reverse complement.
GATTCTTGACCAGCAGGGCGCGGAATCGCTGCTCGGCATGGGTGACATGCTGTATTTGCCGCCTGGCAGCGGTTTGCCGGTGCGGGTGCATGGGGCGTTCGTGTCCGATGAGGAAGTGCACCGTGTCGTCGACAAACTCAGGGAGCAGGGCGAGCCGAACTATATCGAGGGCATCCTCGAAGGCGGCGTCACCGGCGAAGGCGACGAAGGTTCGGCAGGCGCCGAGGGAACCGGAGCGGCCGGCGGCGAGTCGGACCCTCTATACGATCAGGCGGTAGAAGTCGTCATCAAGAACCGCCGTGCGTCGATTTCGCTGGTGCAGCGGCATTTGAGGATCGGCTACAACCGCGCCGCGCGCCTGCTCGAGCAAATGGAGCAATCCGGGCTCGTGTCGGCGATGTCGTCGAACGGCAATCGCGAGATTCTCACGCCCGCGCGTGAGACCGATTAAGCGGCCTACACCCCTCGCCTTGACAGGCGGTGCGCTCGCCCTACGTTCCACCGCCTCTGTCCCTGGTCCGATTCAATCCATGGAGAATGATATGCAGCAATACGCCGGGCACAGTGCCCATCCTGGCCGTCTCGGTCAACTGGCTCGAAGGCTAGCGTGCGGGATTGGCAGCGTCGCGATCGGTGCGTCGTTGCTGGTCGCGCAACAGGCGTTTGCGAGCGGCACCGAGCAGCTCAAGGCGTTTGTCGCACAGGTGCATTCGGCACGCGGCGATTTCGTGCAGCAGGAAGTGCGGGCACCCAGCAAGGCGCAGCAAGCCGCAAGCGACGCCGTGCAGGTCATGCCGAAAAACACCACGTCGAGCGGCACGTTCGTGTTCGCGCGTCCGGGCAAGTTCATCTGGTCGTATGAGAAGCCGTATCAGCAGGTGCTGCAGGCCGATGGCGACAAGCTCTATGTGTACGACAAAGACCTGAATCAGGTGACGGTGCGCACGCTCGGCGGCGCACTCGGCGCGAGCCCCGCGGCGATCCTCTTCGGCAGCAACGATCTGGACAAAAATTTCACGCTGCACGATGCGGGTGTGAAGGGCGGTATCGACTGGCTCGAGCTGATCCCGAAAGCGAAAGATACGCAGTTTCAAAGCGTGGGTATTGGTTTTAAGGACGGCAATCTGCAAGCCATGGAATTGCACGATGTGTTCGGCAACGTGACCTTGCTGACGTTCTCAAACATCCAGAAGAACCCGCCGCTGCCGGCGGACGCGTTCAAGTTCACCGTGCCGAAGGGCGCGGATGTGATCAACGGCTAGGCGTGTAGCGCGCCGGGTTGTGTGAAAGGCCGCGCAGGCTTTGCGTGGCCTTTTTTATTGCGCGTGAGTTTCCGGTTGCGTTTGCGGTCGCGAAGCTGGCGTTCGAAGTGCTGTGTGTGCTGCCGGGCGTGGCGTATCGGCCTGCCAGACGTTGAGGGTTATGCGATGAGGTCTTCGAGCTGGCGATTGACCTGCGGCTCGAGTTCACGCGCTTCTTTCGCCAGATTGACCTGCTTGGCCGATTTCGCCACCTCGAGGACGTCGGACCTGATGTCATAGCCGCCTCGCGTGTTCAACCAGGCGAGGACGTCCCACAGATGCCAGACCGATGGGTTGCCCTCATGGACCGGAATCGGGAAATCGGCAGCATGACTGAGCATCAGCTTGCGCATGTTTTGGCGCGACACGCCCGCGACGTCGGCCACGTCCGTGAGACCGACGAAGTCCGGCGCGGCCTCGACGAGGCGCGCGGACGGCACCGTGCGCTTCACGTCTTCGAGGGCGCTCATCAGCGCGCCAAGCGCGCTGGCGCCTTCGCGAGCGAAGACGAGCGCGATGCGCCCTGGCTGCCCGACGCCGATGGTGGCGTCGTCGCATCCTGCTTCGGCCAGGCGTTCCACGATCTCGTCGTGGTTGCAGTCGTCTGCTGCAAGCTGGTATTTAAGCGTGAATTCGTATTCCATGCGTTACTCCTGCGTTTCGGCTTGTTTGCTTGTGCCTTGCGGCGCGCGCTTTTGCCGATGTGTCGTGCAATTGTCGACCACTCTTCTGAGAACCCGGGCGTGATTCCCCGGATTTCTGGGCGTGCTCCAGACACTGGTGATGCAGAACTCTCCGCATCGGCATTCTGAGTCGTTGTACGGGACAGTACATTTTTTCCCAGGCGTGCCCTTTGCCGCCGCTCTTGATGCGCCAGCCGAGTGCTTCTGCATAGGCCAGTGCGACTTCAACTTCCTTCTTTGAGTGCGTCCCTCGAATCATCACTGGCCCCATCTTAAGTTCGTTAATCAAGGTTGTCAAGTGACAACCAAACACGATGAAGGCACGCTCAGAATGCGTCAGTGATTCGTTTTCGGCAGTAAGAGAATGGGAGTGAATCTATCTCGCAAATGTGCGTGCCAGATAGTAACTACATCATGGAGGATCGTCGTCCGCAGCCTGAACGGAAGTTATAGGACGAGCGGACTATCGGAGTGCGGGCGCCTTGCAAGGAGGAGAATGCGGCGTCCGGGAAAAGCAGGCAGACGGCCCCCGTTGCACGGGCCGTCGAGGCGTTTCTGCTTAGGCGTAGGCGGTCTTGCGCGCCGACACCAGGAGGAAATAGCAGAGGGCGCCGATTGCCAGCGCGGGCAGCGTCGCGCCGAGGTTCGGCAACCATTGATTGATGGCCTGATACGCGACGATCCCGATTGCCCATGAGATAAAGGCGCTCAGATGCCATCCGCCCGAAAAGCCGTAACGGCCCGTCAGGTCGGCGAGGGCTGCCGCTTCGATCCGGCGCCTGCGCAAGATGAAGTGATCCACCAGCACGACGCCGAACAGCGGCGCGAACACGGAGCCGATCAGAAGCAGGAAGTTCTGGTACTTCGCCATGGGTACGAGCAGGGCGATCACCGTGCACAGTGCACCGAATGCTGCGGACAGCAGCGGCACCGTTGCCCGCGTCCAGAAAGTGCCGGTCGAGACCGCTGCGGAGTGAATATCGGCGAAGGCGTTGTCGACTTCATCGATCAGGATCAGCAGTAGCGCGAAGCCGCCGCCCGCTTGCGCGAGCGCGCCGGTCAACAGCGCGTCGCCGCCGCCCGCGGCGAGTCCGAAGATTGCGCCGAGCGCATAGAACCAGATGTTGGCGATGCCATAGCCGAGCAGCGTGCCGCGGAACGACTCGCCGGCGCGGCGGCCGAAGCGCGTGTAGTCGGCGATCAGCGGCAGCCACGACAACGGCATCGCAACGACCAGATCGATCGCACCGCCGAACGACATGTCGCCGGTACCGGGGCGCCGCATCAGCGCGGCCAGATCATGCCTCGCCAGCAGATTCCACGACAGCCACGCTGCGCCTGCCAGCAGGAGCCAGATGCCCCACGTCCGCAGGAAGCGGCGTACGAACGAGAGTGGGCCGCTGATCGCGAGCAGCGTCGCAAGCAGGCCGAAGACGATCGTCCAGATGAGCGGAATCGACAGGCCGAAGGCCTGCTTGGCGAGCGCGTCGGCGGAATCGCGCATCACGATCACTTCGAACGAGCCCCAGCCGACCAGTTGCACAGCATTGAGCACCGCGGGCACGGAGGCGCCCCGTACGCCGAGCGTGGGCCGCAACGACGACATGGCCGCGAGGCCTGTGTCCGTGCCGATTACGCCGGCGAGCGCGAGCAGCACGACGCCGATCACGCTGCCGATGCAGATGGCCGCCAGCGCATGCGGCAGCGACAGTCCTGGCACCAGCAGTGCGCCCGCCTGGGCGACCAGGAGGCCGATGCCGAGCGAGAACCACAGCGCGAAGGCGTCGCCGGTGCGGAACGCGCGGCGCGCGTCGGGCACGGGCGTGAGCGGGGCGTAGGTGGAACCGGCGTCGCCGGCGAGTGGATCTTGTGCCATCTGGTGTTGTCCCTGTTTTGTTGTCTGCGTACGCTCCCGGCTCGTCCCGACGCGGTCACTGTCATAATGCAGCACCGGGCCGCAGACTGCGCGCCGGCTCTTTCGCTGGCCGGGCGCGCGTCGTGCTGGGTTCGCGTCATATTGCCGAGCCATACCCGGAAAGCCGAGATTATCCACAAAACGCCATGTTTGAAGAAACCCGTGCCAACGTCCCGCTCGCCGAGCGACTGCGCCCTCGCAATATCGACGAAGTAATCGGCCAGAAGCATCTGCTGGGTCCGAACAAGCCGTTGCGGGTCGCTTTCGAGTCGGGCGAAGCGCATTCGATGATCCTCTGGGGGCCGCCGGGCGTCGGCAAGACCACGCTTGCCCGGCTGATGGCGCGTGCCTTCCATGCCGAGTTCATCGCGCTGTCGGCGGTGCTCTCAGGCGTCAAGGATATCCGCGAAGCCGTCGAGACCGCGCAAGTGCATCGCGCGCATGGGCATCAGCCTCTGGTGTTTGTGGACGAAGTGCATCGTTTTAACAAGAGCCAGCAGGACGCGT
>JBEKNG010000244.1:0-7828 GCA_049523075.1 Paraburkholderia sp. | reverse complement strand
AAGTTGATCACATGGCTTTCACAGGCACTGTTGAGCATGGCGGGCAACGAGAGCACGGGCTCCGCCCGGCCATCCGCGAACCCTGCATTACCGGGCAGCAACCCCACGGTACTGCCGTCCTGGACGACCCTCTTCCGGCCCGCACGGACATCTGCCACGTCGCGTTCGGCCTGAGCAATGACCAGCAGCTCGCGCTCGCGTCCCTCGAGCCGTGCCCTGTCTTCACGTCGAATCTGCCAGGGTCTCAGCAGGGAGCTCGTGCCTTTATCGAGGGTATCGATGAGTCGGATCAACAGTTTCTCACCAGGTACAGGCAGGACCATCGTCTCCTCCAGGAAAGTCAGCAGCTCAGTGACAGGTTATAGCCGCAAACGCGGCGTCTGCGCGCCAGTGCGAATAGTCGCACAGCTGCGATACGCCATGAGCAACATGCCCGCAACAAAACATTCACGCCTGCCAGGGCGAGTCCTCGTGCGCCTGGAGCAACGCCGCGTCCGAATTGCCGAAGACTTGTGCATGAGTTTCGGCCGCGATCTTCGCGTTGAGTGCGCGCACATCCGTTGGGGTCAGCGAGGCGGAGGAAAGCGGCAAGTTGTTGTCCACGTCGTTCAGCACAAGGGCGAGACGGGGAGACACTGGAAAATACAGCGCTACTCGGTCGGTCACCGTCCCCGCCATACCAAGCAGATTGACGACAGGCTGATCGCCTGTTATGAAGGGTGTGTCGTGACCATTGTTAAGCAAAACTAATGTTCGGCGACGTCGTTCCACATACATCGTGCCGCCAATGTTAACCGCAAGGATATACGCGAGCGCAGGCCAAATACGCTCTAGGTTCGGTAGAGATGCACTCCGGTTGAGTTCAAGCGAACGCTCTTTCACCCCCTTCGTGCGCATCTGCTGCGAGCAAAGAAATGCTAAAAACGCGATGGATTCGCGCGCGTCGTCGTAAAAGCCCAGATCTTCGGTGAGTATCCTAGTCAAGAGCGGCTCAAAGCACTGCTCGATCGCAGCGTATTGATCCTCAATGGCGTTGGTGCGAAAGATCGCAATTTGGTCGTCCGCGATCTCTGAGTGTCCTTCGAAGCGATCGGGGAACTCCAGCGCGGCAAGGAAGTTCATATGAGTGCGGCGAGCTGCTTCCGGCATCGGTGATATGAAAGCGCGCATCAGCTTTCGATCATCGGCGGTCCACTTGGGAAGTGCATAGAAGTCTCGCTCCACTGCAATGTTTACGCGGTCGGTTCCGAATATGCGGCCCGCCATCGAGCATTGGACAGTTCCCGCGCGCTCCCATGGCTTCAGATAGTGCTGCCAGACATGATGATGTCGCCGCTTTTTCATATGACTTGCGATCGCGCGTTGCGCCTCGTCATGGGGGGACCCCTCTTCACTTGGGTATCGCCGCGTGTGCGACCGCTACAACGCGTCCGCGTTGCACTTCGGAACCGGGAGGCTAGGATGAGCGACTCGCGCTAACCAGTACGGACCAAACATTACAGGATTCGACGCCGAAGGTGCGAGTCCTTCGGGTCTTCGCAGATCTGAAATTAGAGGTAGCTCCTCCGAAACGGGTCACATCAAAAAAGATGCGGGTTTACCCTCAATTTAGTCGCTGAACAAATCCGCGGTGACTTTTCGGCCGCGTCGTTCGCAGTATCGATGGATGCACCATCGTGAGAGTTTCGTCATTAACCCATTGTTCTAGCTGGGTTTTGTGGTGAAAATGGCGCCGTTCGACTGCGCGTGATGGTTCAAACTTAAGTGAACAAAGTTCAAAGTTAGGTGAGTTTCGACATCTCGCGACCCACGTCAAAAATTTACCACCCCCATCCTTCTTGAATTTGTCACGACCCGTCCATATAATTAGCACTCGCTGCACGAGAGTGCTAACAACATCGCCGGCTGGCTCAGTCAGCCGGGTTAACTCAGCGTTCTTCAGTCTCAATCAAGAGAGGAGTATGTATGAACCTTCGTCCTTTGCATGATCGCGTGATCGTCAAACGTCTGGATCAAGAAACCAAGACTGCGTCGGGCATCGTGATCCCCGAAGCCGCAGCAGAAAAGCCGGATCAAGGCGAAATTCTGGCAGTCGGCCCGGGCAAGCGTGACGACAAGGGCGCACAAATCGCGCTCGACGTGAAGGTTGGTGACCGCGTCCTGTTCGGCAAGTACGCAGGCCAGACCGTCAAGGTCGACGGCAACGAACTGCTCGTGATGCGCGAAGAAGACATCATGGCCGTGGTGCAGAAGTAAGCGCAAAGCGCTACTTACCCGGTTATATCCCAAGAATTCAAGGAGTTAGAAGATGGCAGCTAAAGACGTCGTATTCGGTGATTCCGCCCGTGCCAAGATGGTTGAAGGCGTGAACATCCTCGCGAACGCTGTGAAGGTCACGCTGGGCCCGAAGGGTCGCAACGTTGTCCTGGAACGCAGCTTCGGCGGCCCGACGGTCACCAAGGATGGTGTGTCGGTCGCGAAGGAAATCGAGCTGAAAGACAAGCTCCAGAACATGGGCGCACAAATGGTCAAGGAAGTCGCTTCCAAGACCAGCGACAACGCAGGTGACGGCACCACGACCGCAACGGTTCTGGCTCAGTCCATCGTCCGCGAAGGCATGAAGTACGTCGCATCGGGCATGAACCCGATGGACCTGAAGCGCGGTATCGACAAGGCTGTGACGGCCGCAATCGAAGAACTGCGCAAGATCAGCAAGCCGTGCACGACCAACAAGGAAATCGCTCAAGTCGGCGCGATTTCGGCAAACAGCGATTCGTCGATCGGCGACCGTATCGCTGAAGCGATGGACAAGGTTGGCAAGGAAGGCGTCATCACGGTTGAAGACGGCAAGTCGCTGCAAGACGAGCTGGACGTGGTTGAAGGCATGCAGTTCGACCGCGGCTACCTGTCGCCGTACTTCATCAACAACCCGGACAAGCAAGTTGCTGTGCTCGACAACCCGTTCGTGCTGCTGCACGACAAGAAGGTGTCGAACATCCGTGACCTCCTCCCGGTCCTGGAACAAGTCGCCAAGGCTGGCCGTCCGCTGCTGATCATTGCAGAAGACGTCGAAGGCGAAGCTCTGGCAACGCTGGTTGTGAACAACATCCGCGGCATCCTGAAGACGGTTGCTGTCAAGGCTCCGGGCTTCGGCGATCGTCGTAAGGCCATGCTGGAAGACATCGCGATCCTGACCGGCGGTCAAGTTATCGCTGAAGAAACCGGCCTGACGCTCGAAAAGGCAACGCTGGCTGAACTGGGCCAGGCGAAGCGTATCGAAGTGGGCAAGGAAAACACGACGATCATCGACGGCGCTGGCGAAGGTGCCAACATCGAAGCACGTGTGAAGCAAGTTCGCACGCAAATCGAAGAAGCTACGTCGGACTACGACCGTGAAAAGCTGCAAGAGCGCGTGGCCAAGCTGGCCGGCGGTGTTGCAGTGATCAAGGTCGGCGCTGCGACCGAAGTCGAAATGAAGGAAAAGAAGGCACGTGTCGAAGACGCACTGCACGCAACCCGCGCAGCTGTGGAAGAAGGCATCGTGGCTGGCGGCGGTGTTGCACTGATCCGCGCTCGCACGGCAATCGCTGGTCTGAAGGGCGCTAACCCCGATCAAGACGCTGGTATCAAGATCGTTCTGCGCGCAATGGAAGAACCGCTGCGCCAGATCGTCACGAACGGCGGCGAAGAAGCCAGCGTCGTGGTGGCAGCAGTTGCAGCAGGTACGGGCAACTACGGCTACAACGCAGCAACCGGCGAGTACGTCGACCTGGTCGACGCAGGTGTTGTGGACCCGACGAAGGTCACGCGCACGGCACTGCAAAACGCAGCATCGGTGGCAGGTCTCCTGCTGACGACCGACGCAGCTGTTTGCGAACTGCCGAAGGAAGACGCTCCGATGGGCGGCGGTATGCCCGGCGGCATGGGCGGCATGGGCATGGACATGTAATTTCGCCCGGGCCTCTCTCGTTAGAGGAGGCCTGTTCGAAACGCATGGGGAAGCGCGCCGCAAGGCGTGCTTCCCAAAAAGAAAACCCGCAGCGATGCGGGTTTTTCTTTTGCGGCGCCGGATTGGCGCTAGCGTTTCCTCAACGCAGGGCAGGGCCGTCAACGTTACGGCACGCCCGCGCCACGATTCGCGCTCAGGGCTTCATGAGAAACGTCTCGCGCAGGTAATCGAAAATCCCCGACACGCTCGCCTCTTTGCTCTGACGCGCCGTATCCACGCTCAGATCCGGGTTCGCGGGTGGCTCGTAGGGTGCCGACACGCCGGTAAACGACGGGATCACGCCGGCCCGTGCCTTCGCATAGAGGCCCTTGGGATCGCGCCGCGCGCAGTCATCGACAGATGCGGAAAGATAGGTCTCCACAAACCGCTCGCCGCCGATAATTTCGCGAGCCATTGCGCGATCTTCGTCCATAGGCGAAATCAACGCGGTAATCACGATCAGTCCGGCGTCGTTCATCAACTGGGCGACATGCGCAACCCGGCGGATATTTTCGCGCCGGTCTTCCTTGGTAAAGCCGAGATCGCCGGCAAGGCCGTGCCGGATGTTGTCGCCGTCCAGCACGTAGCACGGGTGACCCAACTCGCTCAGGCTGCGTTCCAGTTCATAGGCAATCGTAGATTTGCCTGCTCCGGATAAGCCCGTGAGCCAGACCGTGACGGCCTTCTGTCCGAACATGCGTGCCCGGTCATGGTCGCTTACCGTGCCGTTGGCGCGTTGCAAAAACGCTCGCGCAGGCCTGGTGGTGGTGACTGAGCGGGGTTCTTCGGGGGCGATTCGGGCGCCGGAGGGGGTGTCCGGAGAATCTATTGAGTCCGGAGAGTCCGGGGTGGCGTCGTAAAGGGCGCGGGCGTGTGAATTGTCCACTTTAACGATTCCAGCTGAACTCGATGCCGGTTGAGGGACCGAGGATCCCTATCTCGATCTCGAGGCAGCGAGAACAGTTCGCGCGTGCTCGATCATATTCCGGCAAGTGAAACCACAGGGTCCGTAGGGGCATGAGGCGCAGCCTGCGACATTACAATTCGCGAATTCTACTGTGGGATAAGTGTTTGATCTGTAACTTCAAATTACGTTAGTAATCTGCCGGTGACGATTTCGTAGCGACTTGCGCCAATCCGCGCCTCCGCCCACCCCTCCTCAGTGCCGCGCCTCTCCCGGCGGCGCATCCTTCGCGCCGCCCAACGGCGTTTCTTCTTCGCTGCTGCGCGCCCAGAAAAACCGATCCGGAAGATACGCGCCCATGCCGGGACGAAACGCGTTGCGCATCGCCTGATACAGATACTCTTGTGCTTCACGCACGGCTTCGGCCGGTTCCTGGCCATTCGCGAGCAATGCGGCAATCGCCGCACCCAGCGTATCGGTGATGCCCATGATGCGATGCGGGCCGCGGTCCCACATGTCCTGGCGCAACTGGCCGTCGTCGCTGAAGAGCGTATTGACGAGCCGGTGCGTGCCGGTTTCCGTGGAGAGGATGTACTCGCAGCCTTGCGACAGCAAATGCGAGATCGCCGCATCGAGACTCGGCGCCTCGGCGTCGCCGTCCGGCTGGGCGAGTGCGAGCAGGGTGGCGTGGTCGGCGACCAGCAAAGTGGTTTGCGGCGCGAGCAGGTCGGCGATCGCTTCGCGCAGTTCATCGGCGGCGAGCACATGCTCGTCGTCGAGCGTGAAGTCGGGGGCGAGGATCAGCGGGATGTCGTCGTAGTCGGCCACGACTTCGGCGATCGCGCTCACCACTTCTGCCCGCGTCCCCGCGCCCACCTTGAAGGCGGCGATGGGCATGTCCTCAAGCAGCATGCGCGCCTGGGTCGCGACGACTTCCGGGTCCAGCCCGGTCACTTCGTCGCAGCTTGCCGAGTCGCGCACGGTATAGCCCGTCAGCACACTGACGCCGTGGCAGCCCATGCTGGCCAGTGTCATCAGGTCCGCTTGTAGGCCGGAGGCGCCCGTCGGGTCGGAAAGGCCGAAGGTGAGAACGATCGGAGGAGTGTCGCTGGGCATGAAGATGGTTGGCAGGAAATAAGCATTTGTAAGCGCGCACCGGGCACGCAGTCGGCTCAATTATGCGGCCTAAAGCGCAACCGGGGCGTTTTTTCGCATCCGTGAAGGGCTTCCCGCACAGAACCAGGGCGCGGCCTCGCGCCTTATCCGGATTGGCGGGCAGCGCTTGCGCAACGCGGTACCATGGCGACTTTCGATTGCTAGGCATTGGGGCGGCAACACGGTACCATCATGGCTCTCGTTTTAACGCCCTATTTGACGCGATACAAGAATGGAATACAGAAGCTGGATGTGCCTGATCTGCGGTTGGATCTACGACGAAGAAGCCGGTTTGCCAGATGAAGGGATCGCGCCGGGCACGCGTTGGGAAGATGTTCCCATTAACTGGACCTGCCCCGAATGCGGCGCGCGCAAGGAAGACTTCGAGATGGTCCAGATCTGACCATCCGGCGTTTGCGCGTTCCGGCGGCAGCGTCAGCGCATCTGCCGGCCGCGCAGCGTGGCAGCGTGGAACATTGGTTTCCACGTTCAGTCGCAAGGGTAGTTCGTCATCGTACTGTCGCGGGCTCGCGCGCTCCTTGGCGCGCACGGCCGTGCGCCGGCCTGTCAGAGTTCATGCCGCTTGCCATGATTCCTGGATCCGCATCTCCTGGTTCTTTCGAGGCACTGCCGAACCCGCGCGGCGGGTCGGTTCGTGCTGCCGAACTCGCGCTTGCCGAAGCGCAGCTTGCACTCGAGCAGCGCGGCGACACAGCGGCTGCGCTGTTGCGCGCGGTTCAAGCCTTCCGCGAAGCGGGCTGGCTCGGGGCGCAGCGCCTTGGGGACGCGCTGGTGCTCGCGTCACCGCTGACGGCTGCCGAGCCCTCCGAAGAGCCGGACGCGCGTCAGTTGTTCGCCGCGGCACTGCACGATTTCCGGGCGGCGATTGGCCGCCACAACCTGCGCGAGCTTGCCTGCTCGCCGACCCTTTTCGCGCATTACCACGCGCTCAGCGCGTTGATCTCCCGGCGCACGCCCGGCTTCACGGTCGCCTACGAAGATCTCGCGCTCGCCGCAAGGCCCTTGCCGCCGGTGTCATTCAGCAAGCAGCCTGCGCAGCGGCTCGCGCACTTGCGGGCGCGCTACGAGCGTGCCCTGCTGCCGGTCCTGCGCGCGCATTCGAGCGACGGCGCGGCCAGCGCCGCGGCAGCCGCCCTGACGCGCGCCGCGCTCGATGAACTCGACGCCTGTCTTGCCGAGCTCGCCGGCCCCGATCCCTACGACTTCTGGCGTCTCGCCGCAGCCGGCGCGCGCTCTTTGCGCGTGAGCGGTCACTTAGTGGGCGACCCAGACGCACGGCGCTTTCATGCCCGCTGCAACCTGGCGCTCGCCGATCACGCGCGGGGTTTGCCGCTCGCGCCGCGCGCGATGGTGCGCGCGACGCTGTCGCTGCTCTGGCGCGATTACGCTTTGTTCGGCGCCGCGGCAGAGGACGCCGAGCAAGTCGAGCTGCTGCGAGACTATGGCTTGACGGTGGACTGGCACGTGGCCGCCACTCAGGAGTCGGAGGCGTTGTGGGAGGCCGGCGCGGCCGAGGCGCAAGGGTTCGGCGCCGGCTTGCACGACGTGCTCACGCGTGAATTGGGCGTGCTCACTGTCAACGCCAATGCGTATGAAGATTTCCTGCAGACGGCGGATGGGGCGATTGCCGCGCTCGCCGAGCATGCACGGGCCGCGGGTCATCCGGAGAAGGCCGATCCGAGCGAAGCACTGCAGGCGGGCGACGCCGCCTACCGGCTCGGCGCCGCCGCCAGCGCGCTGGGTCTGGGTCACGTTGCCCT
>JBEKNG010000243.1:0-7832 GCA_049523075.1 Paraburkholderia sp. | reverse complement strand
ATGGCGGCGCGGCCATGTTGGCGCGCGGTACCATCCGAAGGTCCCGGCGTACCGTTTTGCCGCCCGTTTGCGGCCGGTTTGCTTGTGGCAGGCCTTATGACGCGGCACAATTGCAACTCCCTTGTCAGACGCTGCGCCTGCCCATGCCGTTTAATTTCCCGATTTTCCTGACGTGGCTGCGGATTGTTCTGATTCCGCTCGTCGTTGGCGTGTTTTATTTGCCCGACATGATGATGAGCCCCGCGCACCGCAATCTGGCGGCCGCGACGATTTTCATCATGGCCGCCCTGACAGACTGGTTCGACGGCTATCTGGCTCGCAAGTGGAACCAGACCTCGGCATTCGGCGCGTTTCTCGATCCGGTGGCCGACAAGCTGATGGTGACGGCGGCGCTGCTTATGCTGGTGCAGCTGACGAGGCTCGATTCGGCGATTGCGTTGGTCATCGTGGGCCGCGAGATCGCGATTTCGGCTCTGCGCGAATGGATGGCGCAGATCGGCGCCTCGAAGAGTGTCGCGGTGAATTCGCTGGGCAAGTTCAAGACCGCATGCCAGATGATCGCGATTCCAATGCTGCTGTTCTACGGCCCGTTGCCGCTCGCGCCCGGCGTGGCGATCGATACGCGCGTGTGGGGCATGTGGCTCATCTTGCTGGCAGCGTTCCTGACGATCTGGTCGATGCTCTACTACATGAAGCTCGCATGGCCGCAGATTCGTGAACGGGGCGGGATCGTGTGAGTGAAAACTGTCCCGTAAAAGACCCGTGTGAAAGGGGTTGACACGTTTCAGCGCTTTATACATAATCTCGTTTCTCCGATGCACGCAGTTCTGAACACCGGAGCGCAGTAAGCAGTAAATATGCAGCAAAACGCGGGAGTAGCTCAGTTGGTAGAGCGCAACCTTGCCAAGGTTGAGGTCGCGAGTTCGAGCCTCGTCTCCCGCTCCAGATTTTTGAAGCAGCGTTTTTATGTGGCGAGTGTGGCAGCAGCCAAGCAGTAGCAAAACGTTGTTAGCAGGACCATGCGGGAGTAGCTCAGTTGGTAGAGCGCAACCTTGCCAAGGTTGAGGTCGCGAGTTCGAGCCTCGTCTCCCGCTCCAGACATTCGGGGAAGCAAAGCTTCCCTTTTTGTTTGGTGGACCGACCGGCCATCGAACAAATCTGCGAACCCGTTGTGCACGCAACTAGTTGCGTCGGTTCAGCAGTCCGCTTACGGCGCGATAGCAAAGCGGTTATGCAGCGGCCTGCAAAGCCGTTTAGGCCGGTTCGACTCCGGCTCGCGCCTCCAGCAGTTAAAGAAAAGCCCCGACTTGTCGGGGCTTTTTTCTTTTTTCGGCGCGGATGCCTTCCGAAGCAAATCCCGCTTGCATGCGTCTAGCTCAACATCAGCCGTCTCCTGCACTGTGGGAAGCACGCACGGCTGGGAATCTCCGGCAGCAAGACCTAGCCTGAACGTGGGGAAGCCAGGCGCAAGGCCACGTCCCGCCCGCCGCCTATGAAATACTGACAGTCATTTCTCCTCGGACCACTGGCCCTCTATCCATGTACTTACAACTCACCGGCACGCAAGTCCGGCTGCTTGGCTCGATGCATCTGTTTCCCGCCGCCAGTCCGCGAATGCCGGCCTGGGTCTCGCAGGCTTTCGAGTGGGCGGAAACGCTCGTCTTCGAGTCCGATGCGCAGTCCATCTTGCCGTTTTTGAAGCGGGAAGGCGGGCAATCCCTTGAGCACGCGCTGCCTCCCGAAGTTTGGAGCCGGGTGGACGCTTCGTGGCCTTCCGCGGGCGTATTGGCGCCGCTCAGCGAGTTGCGGCCGTGGGCTGCCATGATGCTCGCGCCGACGCTTTGCCAGCGTGTGGTGGAGGGCGTCGAGCCGAGGATGCTCAGAGAGGCCGCGGCGCAGGCGAAGCCGCATCGCTATCTGGAGACCGCCGAAGAGGTGGTGGCGTCACTCGAGTCGATTCCGTTGCCGGCCATCTGCACCGGACTCGAATTGCTGCTGGCCGATCCGACGGAGCCTCAGCGCACGCTGGAACGCATGCAGGCCGCCTGGCTGCGGCGCGACCTTCAGGGCGTCTATGAGGTGGCGGCGGAATCGCCAATGTTCAGCTTGCCCGGTATTCGCAGCGCAATTCTCGACGCACGCAATCACGCGTGGGCGCCGCGCGTGCGCGAAGCGCTGGACAATCCGGCGCGGACACTCGTGGTGGTGGGCGCGTTGCATTTGTGCGGCCCCGACAACCTGATCGAACGCCTGCAGCATCCCGTTGAGCACATTGCTGTGACTGATTGAGTGGCGTTGGTGAACCGATGCCACGACCCAATGCTCTGGCTCGAGTGATAACTTCCCCTACGCGAGTGCGTCGGACGGTACCAACTGGCAGCTTGCGGGTGGCCAGATCACGACGCTGGCTGGAGTTCGCGCGTGGTGGGTCGCAAACACCCAAAGCGCCCTCAATTTTGAGCGCCGTTTGCCGCTATACACTATGCACCCTACAACCTGGCCAACTCTCAACGGAATCCGACATGCTGGTCCCTCCTATTCCTGCGAACGAGAGCACCCGCCTGAGTACATTGCGGGCGCTGAGTATTCTCGATACCCACGCTGAAGAGCGTTTCGATCGCCTGACGCGGCTCGCGAAACGTCTCTTCGGAGTGCCGATAGCACTCGTCAGCCTCGTCGACGAGAATCGCCAGTGGTTCAAGTCGTGCGTGGGGTTGCCTATCAATGAAACGTCGCGCGACATTTCGTTTTGCGCGCACGCAATCCTCCACGACGATATCCTGATGGTGCCCGATACGCTGATGGACGAGCGCTTCCACGACAATCCGCTCGTGACAGGGGAACCGGGTATTCGTTTCTATGCCGGATGTCCGCTGACTGTCCCGAACGGCAGCAAGCTCGGCACGCTGTGCCTGATCGACGTCAACCCGCGTGGCTTCGACGAGGAGGATCGCGCGCTATTGCACGATCTGGGACGTATGGCGGGAGAGGAGCTGGCCGCTGTGCAACTGGCTACGCTCGACGCTCTCACGCACCTGTCGAACCGGCGCGGTTTTGAAGCGCTCTCGCAGCACGCGCTCAATGTCTGCAAGCGAATGAGCAGGCCCGCGTCGTTGCTGTTTTTCGACTTGAACGATTTCAAGGCGATCAACGATACCTACGGCCACGCCGAGGGTGATCGCGCTCTGGTGAGCTTCGCCGAGGTACTGCGCGACGCGTTGCGGGAGAGCGATGTGATCGGCCGTCTGGGCGGCGACGAATTCGTCGCGCTGCTGACTGACTCCGATCTCGCAAAGACGGCAGCCGTCACGCAGCGTCTGCAGGCGCACCTCGCCGCGCACAATGCGGCTGCGCAATGCGGCTACGAGATCCGCTTCAGCGTCGGGCAGATCGAATACGATTCGCAGCACCATGCATCGATGGCCGATCTGCTCGCCGCGGCCGATGCCGCGATGTACGTCAACAAGCGGGCATCGAAGGCGCAGGCACGACACCACGCCTGACGTACTCGTGCTCATGCGCTGCAAGCGCGACCCAAGCCCGGCCTGTTATGCTCCTGCGCGACATTCGCGGCATAATTCTGCAATCGCCGCCCGCCCGGGCGCTTCCCTGTTGACATGTTTCCCATGAACGAGCCGCAGCATTCCACAGCCATGCAGCATCCGCCCATCGAATGGCGCTGGAAATTCTTCGACCAGCTGACGACCGCCGAGGTCTACGCCATGCTGGCCGCTCGCTGCGAGGTGTTCGTAGTCGAACAGAATTGCGTGTACGGCGATATCGACGGTC
Source organism: Paraburkholderia sp. (assembly GCA_049523075.1). Lineage (GTDB taxonomy): Bacteria > Pseudomonadota > Gammaproteobacteria > Burkholderiales > Burkholderiaceae > Paraburkholderia. The sequence continues at coordinate 4,043 of JBEKNG010000243.1, read as the reverse complement.
TCGATACCGAGGCATGGCATCTGTTCGCGTTCGGTCCGGGTGAGCCCCGGCCAAAACTGGCGGGTTATCTGCGTGTGTTGCTGCCGGACGAGAGCGACGCGGACATCCGCATCGGCCGCGTCTTGACCACCGCGGCTTTCCGCGGCATCGGGCTTGGCAACCAGATGCTCGAACGCGCAGTGGGACACATTGCCGAGCAGTGGCCTAACGTGCCGGTACGTCTGCATGCTCAGGCCCATCTGCAGCGCTTCTATGGCGCATTCGGTTTTGTGCCGATCTCGGACATTCACGATGAAGACGGCATCCCGCACGTCTGGATGCGCGCTGCCTGATGTCCATAGCGCGGCGAATCGAATCGCCGCGCGTGCGTAATACCGCGTCTGGTCGGTCAGTTCGCCTGGGCTGGCGACTTGACGGCGAACGCCGTATCAAGCGTCTCGCCATCCGAGAACTGCAGCTTCAGATGCACGGTGTCGCCCGGCGCTACCTTGTGCTGCGCGTGTTCCAGCATGATGTGATAGCCGCCCGGTGCGATCGCGACCTGGCCGTGCGCGGGCACGGTCAGCTTGTCGACCATCACCATCTGCTGCGTCGAGCCGTTCGATACCGATTGATGCAGCATTGCGCCTTCGTAGTCGTTACTCGAAATGTCGGTTAGATCGATCGGATTGTCGCTCGAGTTGACGAGCGTCACGTAGCCGGCCGCCGGCAGATTATTCGGCAACCAGCGGACCCATGCGTGCTGGGCCGTGATGACCTGCGGGCCAGCCGCTTCGGCGGTGGCGGCGAAGCTGAATGAGAGAGCGAGAGCGCAGCCCAGCGCTGCGAGCGATTTGGTCTTGAAGTTCATGAACGGAGACTCAGGAAGGGAGCAGGGAGGGGACAGAGGACAAGTGGAGCGGCGGCTAGTCGCCCGCCATCAGGAATGGTCCTCAATGATACGACGCAGATCGGTTGCAATCACATCGGGCGAATCGTGATCGGTGGCGAGCAGGCGTGCGCGGCCCTGCGGATCGAAGACGTAGACGGCGGAGCTGTGCGTGACTTCGTAGTTGCCGCTCGGGTCGCGCTTTTCCATCTGGTAGGCGACGCGATACTTCCGCGCCAGTGATTCGATCTGCGGGTCGCTGCCGGTCAAGCCCACGGCGTGCTCGGCATCGAAAGCCCCGACGTAGTCATGCAGCGCCTGCGGCGTGTCGCGCGCCGGGTCGACGGTAATGAACAGGATGCGCACTTTTTGCGCGTCCGGGCCGAGTTTGGCGAGCACCTGCATCAGACGCGCCATGGTCTCGGGACAGACGTCAGGACAGTGCGTGTAGCCAAAGTAGACGAGCGCGGTATCGCCCTTGAAGGCCTCGCCGGTGATCGGTTTGCCGTCATCGCGGGTGAGCGAGAAGTCGAGATCTGGCAGGTGGCCCGATACGTTCGTCAGGTGCCAGGGCGCTTCCTTGTGCGTGCAGCCGCCGAGCAGGCCGAGCGCCATGGAGAGTGCCAATACCCCTGGCAACGCGGCCCGTTGCAGGCGCCTCGCGCTGCGAGCCTCGCGCGGCGCTTGCCGCGGCGGTTCAGCTTCATCCAATGGCACCCGTTGGCGTGAAATTCTGGGGAACAAAGCAGCCATCCATGACTCGATTAAAGGGGACGCCCCCGCGCGCGGGCGCCTCGCGACGGCGCGTTGCAACGCGGAGCGGCTGGCGGTATCCCGCCGCTGCGGCTCTTGCGCGGTCCTGTGAGCGTGGCTGGGACTGTATCGTAAATTGTTGGGGCGTGGCATACGCAGCCCCGGAGGACCGGGATCGCCGGGCCATCTGACGCATCCTGATAAAACCGGTCCGACACCGCAACGTGCGGAATTTGCACAGAATTTGCGCGCCGAGCGGGTGGATTCCCATGCTGGCGTTGCGCCAGGCCTTACTTTCCCGAAAAATAGCGGGATGCGCGGTAAGATGCGCACACTTTTGCGGCTGCGAGCGGCTGAAAGGCAAGATAAACCGATGCAAGCACTTCCGGCTGTTCTGTCTCCCAGCGAGACGGCATTTTTCTTCGATTTCGATGGCACGCTGGTCGAGCTCGCCCCCACGCCCGACGGTGTGCTGGTGCAGCCTCAGGTCATCACTCTGCTCACAGAGTTGCGCCGCCTGACGAACGGTGCCGTGGCGGTTGTCTCCGGCCGCGGCATCGAGAGTATCGACTCGTTTCTCGGCATGCCCGACCTGCCGATTGCCGGCCTGCACGGCGCCGAGCGGCGCGATTCGAACGGCGACACCCAACGCATCGGCTTTCATGACGAGCGCCTCCTGCGCATGGAGCAGGTGCTGGCCGATGTCGTCAACCACAATCCGGGCATGCTGCTCGAAATCAAGGGCGCGGCGCTGGCGCTGCATTATCGCAACGCGCCGGACCGTGAGCCGGTGGCACGCAAGGCTACCGAGCGGCTGGTGGCCGACTATCCGGACGCCTATGTGCTGCAGCCCGGCAAGATGGTCTACGAGATCAAACCGAAAGACGTCGACAAGGGGCGGGCCGTACGGGCCTTTCTGGACGAGCCGCCGTTCACCGGTCGCCGGCCGGTCTTCGCCGGCGACGATCTGACCGACGAAAAGGGCTTTGCGGTCGTCAACGAGCGCGGCGGCGTGTCGATCAAGGTGGGCCCCGGTGACACGATTGCGCGCTCGCGGCTCGAGTCGGTCGGCGCGCTGCTCGGCTGGCTCGACGCGATCGTCACCGCGGCGCGCGGCGCATGATGCGCGCCGCAGCGTCTCGCTTCACTCCGAACGTCCTTCTGCACGGAAATCGCGCTTCATGAGTCGACTGATTATCGTATCGAACCGGGTCGCGCCGATCTCGGAAGGCGGCCCGGCGGCGGGCGGCCTCGCGGTGGGCGTCTACGATGCGCTGAAGGAAACGGGTGGCATGTGGTTCGGCTGGAGCGGCGAGGTGCTCGCGTCCGGGCAGCCGCAGATCAAAGTCGAAGAGCGCGGTCCTGTGACCTTCGCCACCATCCCCCTGATGCGGCGCGACTACGACCAGTACTATCGCGGCTTTTCGAACGCCACCTTGTGGCCCGCGTTCCATTACCGCGCGGACTTGCTGCAGTATGACCGGCACGACTTCGGCGGCTATTGCCGCGTCAATACCTGGCTTGCCCAGCAGCTTGTGCCATTGCTACGCGCGGACGACGTGATCTGGGTGCACGACTATCACCTGATCCCGTTCGCGCAGGCCTTGCGCGCGGCGGGCGTCAAGAACCGCATCGGCTTCTTCCTGCATATCCCGTTTCCGGCGTCGCAGGTGCTACTGGCGGTGCCGCCGCATCGCGAGCTGGTCGAGGCGCTCTGCTCGTTCGACCTGCTGGGCTTCCAGACGGGCCCTGATCTACGGGCCTTCTGCGACTACATTGTCAACGAGGCGAATGGATCCGTCGAAGTTTCGGCTGAGGGACCGAGCGTCGTGCAGGCGTTCGGCCAGACCTTGAAGGCGTCGGCTTATCCGATTGGCGTCTATCCGGACGAGATCGCGGAGCTCGCGAAAGCGGGCGAGCGCGGCAAGCCGGTACGCACGATGAAGGCCACGCTGCATTCGCGCAAGCTGATCATGAGTGTCGACCGGCTCGACTATTCGAAAGGGTTGGTGGAGCGCTTCCGCGCGTTCGAACGGCTGCTCGAACACTCGCTTGCGCAGCGCAACAAGGTGTCATTCCTGCAGATCGCGCCGCCGACCCGGGCTGACCTGCATGCTTACCAGGATATCCGTTTGCAACTGGAAGGCGAGTCGGGCCGCATCAACGGCCGCTTTGCTGAACTGGACTGGGCACCGATTCTCTACATTCATCGCCAGTACGAACGGCCGGTGCTCGCTGCGCTGTTTCGTACGGCCCACGTGGGTTATGTAACGCCTTTGCGCGACGGCATGAACCTCGTGGCCAAGGAGTATGTATCGGCGCAGGACCCGGAGGATCCGGGGGTGCTGGTGCTGTCCCGCTTCGCCGGCGCGGCGCAGGAGCTGGACGGCGCGTTGATCGTCAATCCGGTGGATATCGACGG
>JBEKNG010000242.1:0-7841 GCA_049523075.1 Paraburkholderia sp. | reverse complement strand
ACGGTCTGCAGGTCGGCAGCGAAACGATCCTGGTCCCCCGAGGCGTCGACGGCCGATCCCCCGCCTCACTTCTCGTCAATGGCATCGATCTGGGCAGCGTGCTCGCAGCGATGTCGACGCCCCGTGCTGACAAGACCAATCTGGTCATACTCGACACCTGTTTGCAAAGCCCATTCCATTCCGCCGATGCGGAAGAGCCGGGCTTGCCGTTGCCTGAGCAGACATTTATCGCCTACGCCACGGCTCCTGGCGGGTTTGCGGCTGATGGTATCGGCCACGGTGCCTATACTCGCGCGCTCTTGCGTGCTCTAGCCCAAGCTCCGCAACGCGACATCGACACGATGATCCGCGACGTTGAGCGGGTCGTACGCGCCGATACCGGTGGTGAACAAAGACCTTGGGCGGTGTCGTCGCTTGCCCGCGGTTTTCGGTTTGCACGCTATCCGGGTAGCAGCGCGGCGCGCTCGACAAACTCGGAGCTTGCCAGCGCAACGATTGTTTCCCTGCGCAGCCGCGGCATCATGCCGAAGGACAGCAGCGAACAGTACGAACTGACGTTCTGGGATTCGATCAAGAACAGCAACTACGCGAGCGATTACGAGGCCTACCTGAAGGCTTACCCCAACGGCCGCTTCGCCGCACTCGCGAAAGCCCGGATCGAGCGCTTGCAGGCCGCCGCTTCCACAGCGGCACCCGGTGCCGCGCCCGGTCCTGCGCCATCCGCACCGCCCGCCGCATCGAAGGCTCAAGCGGCCACGCCGCAACCGGGTCACGCGGTCGCGGCAAGCACAGCCGCCGCTGAACATCAGCATGCCGCTTCAGCCATGGTGGCCACCCCAGCGCCCGCTCCTGCGCCCACACCCGTAGCCGTCGCTCCCAAGGCGCCGGATAAATCCGCAGCCAACAGTCCAGCAGCCGGAGAAAGTAAGGACTGCGCAGCCTGCCCAGTGATGGTTTCACTACCCGCCGGCTCCTTCACGATGGGCAGCAATTCAGGTGATATTTCGGAGAGGCCGCCGCATCATGTCACGATTGGCGCACCGTTTGCGATCGGCAAATACGCCGTGACTGTCGAACAATGGAATGCCTGCGCAGCGGCCAACGCCTGCCCGAAGCTGTCGGGCGAAAACGGTCCCGGCACCAACGCACCCGCTCGCGACCTCAGTTGGGACGAGGTCCAGCAGTATGTCAAATGGCTCGGCAAGATGACCGGCAAACCTTACCGCCTGCCCACCGAGGCCGAATGGGAATACGCCGCACGTGGCGGCACGGCGACGACGTACTGGTGGGGCGAGCAGATGCGCAAAGGCAACACGAACTGCAAGGGCTGCGGAGATCCCTGGCACGACGAAAGGCCGGAGAACGTCGGAACGTTCGCGGCGAACCCCTATGGTCTGTACGACATGGGCGGCAACGTCTGGCAATGGGTAAGCGACTGCTGGCACAGTTCGTACAAGGACGCCCCGGCGGATGGCCATGCCTGGGATGCGCCCGGCTGTGACATGCGGGTCATTCGCGGCGGCTCGTGGCGCGAAGGCGCTGACTACATGCTCGTTTCGACACGCTTCAAATACAGCGAGAGCGTGCGGCAGTCGCAAAACGGCTTTCGGGTTGCCAAAGATCTCAAGTGACGGGAAGCGGCGGCGCTCAGCGTGACACCGAAGGGGGCCGGGAAGCGCGGCCCTCAGTGCTTGCGAGCACGGCTGGTGATCTGGGCCACATCGGCCACGATGCGATCCGCACCGTACTTGCCGGCGATCTGCGCAAGCCGTGTATCCAATGCGTGCAGGTAATCCGCGCGCGCTTCGCTTTCCGGCCGGAGTGCATTGAACAGCGGGGCTGGCGTAATCAGCAGTACTACCAGCTCGGTGCCGAACGGTTTGGCAATCACCCAGTCACCTGCGCTACCGACGGTCGCCGCGTAATTCGGCGGCGCCTGGTTATCCGGCGCCCGTGGACTGGGCACCATATGCACGACGCTGCCGTCTAACTGGTAGTAGTCGATGTTGACGTAGGAATCGTAGCCCGGCGTCGTCACGCTGACCACTAGCGGCTCACCCTCGACGAGCTGCCCCTCAGGCGCCTTCACCTGAAGCGCGGCGGGGTGACCGGCCTGCCAGTTGCGGGTCCAGTAGGGCGCGAAAAACTGGATGACATCGCATTTGTCCGCCGCCAGCGGTGTCACGTCGACGTTCAGCGTGCTGACGCCAGACAGCGCATTCAGCCGATCCTTGAGCGCGGCGACACCGTTCGCCTGCGGCACGAATCCGTGCACTTTTACCGTGTGCACCTCGACCGACGCGGCGAGCGCGGAGCATGGCATCTCTGCAAGCGCTGCAGTGACCGATGCGAGCGTCAACGGAGGCGGCGCCGGCGCCTCCGCTGATGACGGCGCCACGGCTGACGCTAATGCCACCGGCGGCGCTGAAGTTTCCACGCGATCGGTCAACGCTTTCGAAGTTGTCGGCGCCGCCGCAATCACAGGCGCCGATGATGCAGGCGGCGCGCCGGTGGAATTGCCCGTTGCCCGGTACCCCACGAATCCAAGCACGACTACGCCCAGCCCCGCGAGCGCAGCGCCCCCGGCAATCAGCATGCGTTGTTTTGTGACTCGCGGCTGCGCAGTGAATTCGATGACGAACCGGGTGACGGTTGGCATACGCGTCTGGCGATCAAAGGAGAGCGCTGCTCGCAAGGCGCGCCACGGGCGAGTCCCCAACCCTTCGGGACGCTGCGGCTTGAGATCGGCGCTGCGCGCCTGAGTAGCCGAGAGCCGGTTGAACGGGTGACGTCCCGTCAGCAGCTCATAGACAATGCAGCCGAGCGCGTACACGTCGTCGCGCGGATCGGGTTCGAGATGCTCGAGCATCTCGGGGCTCGCATAGGCAGGCGTCAACGCGCCGAGCGTCCCCGGATCGAAGACGGTTGCATCGCTCTCCTCTTCAGGACGCTGAAAAACCCTGGCGATACCGAAGTCGATCACCTTGACCTCACCCTTGGCCGTCAGCAACACATTGCCTGGTTTGAAGTCGCAGTGAACGAAACCATGCTCGTGCGCATAGGCGAGCGCATTTGCCATGCCTTTGACGATCGGCAGCGCCTCGCCGTACGGCATGCCCTTGAAATTCCTGTTACGCAACAGATGGCTGAGGGGCTTGCCGGATAGATATTCCATCGTCAGGTAGACGACCGCGCCGTCCCGGTCGAAGTCGTATACGGCGACGATATTCCGGTGCGCCAGCACCTGGGCTTTCCTGGCTTCACGTTGGAGCGCGATCAGCGACTGCGGATTGCCGCGGAACTGTACGTTGAGGACCTTGATAGCGACATGGGGCTTGCGGTCGGACGCCTCCAGCTTGCGCAGGTCAAGCGCCTTGTACACGGTGCCCATGCCGCCAACGCCGAGACACTCCTCCAGCACGAAGCGGTTATTGAGCGTATCGCCGACGCCTTTGACAGACTCGGATCCGGTGGTGGCCTGAGGACCTGCGGGCGCACCCGATTGTCCCGCGCTTGCTGCTATTCCTTGCGCGACGTCAGCAGAGGAAGCGGGATATCGCGGCGTGGTCTGCACGCGGGTCTCGCCGCCACCCAGCGTCAGGTTCGTGCCGGCCATCCGCTCGATCCTGCGCTGAACTTCCGCGTACACCTCTGGAGGCAGCGGCATGTGCGTGTGTGCTTCGCCCAGTATCTCCAGCAGCCGCGCCGACCCCACACTGTCCTTCGTCAGCGTACTGTCGAGTTGTGCAATGAACTCATCTTGCGAGAGCCCGCCACTCTGGAATTCGCTAATCGCGTGCGCAAGGTTCGCCATTTCCGTAAAGCCACGCAGCTCCCGATAAACGAGAAAACCTGTCGTAAGAAGTTACATGCCCACGACTGATACTAGCCCGCACCCAGGCCTTCCGCAATTCAGGAATGCCCAACAATGCACCCGTGGCGTACAGGTGTTGCGCCACTTCAGACAGCATCGCCCCATTGTGTTGGTTCCAGCCCATCATTTCTCAAACATTCCGCCAGGCGCATCAGTGCATAGCAAAACACATGCGAACGATGCATTGCCTATACTGTTGGAATCAATCCTTTATGGTCACAACATCAGGAATAGCCATGGCCACCATCGCAATCAAGGATCTTCCGGACAGTGTCGAACTCGACAGGCAGGCAATGGCTGCCATCGTAGGCGGGGCTCGAAGCACCGCCCGTTACGGTTCGCTTCTACAGTCCGCCTCGAACCAAGCTCGTCTTATCGACTATCCGCAAGGTTTTCTGTCCACGCGTCAAATGGCTCCGCCCGAAAACGAAAAATCAGGTATGCGACACGAATAATCATCGACGCTTTACCCGGCTTTCAGTCGAGCCGCCTCATGAATGGCCGCCCGGATGCGTGGATAAGTGCCGCAACGGCACACCACGTTCGACATCGCATCGTTGATATCCTGGTCGCTTGGCTTGGGTTTCTGCCTTAGAAGTGCTGAGGCCGCCATGAGCTGGGCGCTTTGACAATAGCCGCATTGCACCACGTCGACGGTGCTCCACGCGGCCTTGAGCGCAACGGCATCGACCCCCTGGAGTCCTTCTATTGTGGTGATCTTGCGGTTGCCCAGGTCGGAGATGACTGTCTGGCACGACACCTGGGCTGTGCCATCCAGATGCACCGTGCAAGCTCCGCACACACCGATTCCGCAGCCGAATTTGGTGCCCGTCATACCCAGTTCACACCGCAGTACCCAAAGCAGCGGGGTGTCCGGGTCCGATTTCACGAGCACCTGTCTGCCGTTGATGTTCAGCGATAGCATGTTCTCTCCCGCGCTCACGCGAGTTTCAACGGCAGCGTACGCAAACGCTGGCCGGTCAGAGCAAAAACCGCATTGGCCACGGCCGCGGCAACAGGCGGGGTGGCAATCTCTCCCACCCCTTGAGGCTCGGCCTCGCTCGGCATGATCGCGGTGTCGATGACCGGGCAGTCGTCCATGTGCACGATTGGGAAATCGGTATAGTACTGCTGCTGCACCTGCCCGTGATCGAGGGTGATCGCTTCGTACAATGCCGCCGACAGGCCGAACACAATGCCGCCTTCCAACTGCTGGCGGATCAGATTAGGGTTCACCGGCGTACCGCAATCGACTACGCAGACCACCCGCTGCACGCGCACGCTCTTGTCCGCACCGATCGAAACCTCCGCCACTTGCGCGACGATGCTGCCAAATGCCTCGTGAAGTGCCACGCCGCGTGCGCGTGCCGTGCCGTCCGGGGCGCGCGCAAGCGGACGCCCCCAGTCCGAAAGCGCAGCGGCACGCTGCAACACGGCAAGATGCCGCGGATGATGCTCGAGCAGACTCGCACGGAAGGCCACTGGATCCTTGCGCGCGGCCGTGGCCAGTTCGTCCATGAAACTCTCGACGAAAAACGCCTGATGAGAATGTCCCACCGAACGCCAGAACCCGACCGGAACCGGTAACTCGATCGTGGTCTGCGCGACCCGCACATTGGGCCATTCGTAGGGCTGATCGAACGCTCCCTCCACCGTGGTCCGGTCAATCAGAGGATCGGGCACACCGTAGTTGCGCTTGAGCGAAGTGGCAACAGCCGACTGGCTGGCCGATATGTTGCGCCAGGCCACCACCTCACCCGCGCTATTCAGCCCGGCCTTGAAACGCGACACGCAGGCTGGCCTGTAGAAGTCGTGCGTCATGTCTTGCGGTCGGCTCCAGAGCGTCTGCACCGGCCTGCCGTCCGCCTCGAGAGCGATGGCGGCAGCCTGCGATACATAGTCCACTTCAAGGCGCCTGCCGAACGCCCCGCCGAGGAGTTGCACCTGCACATCGACCTTGTCAGCATCCATGTGCAACACCTTGGCTACGTGCTTGCGTGCGAGCGCCGGGACCTGGGTGGAGACCCAGACCGTGGCGCCGTCATCCCTGACCTGCACCGTGCAGTTGAGGGGCTCAAGGGGCGCGTGCGCGAGATAGGGGGCGCGGTATTCGGCGCTCACGACCCGGGCAGCGGTGTTCAGCGCGCCATCGATATGGCCGCGGCTGTAGTAAACATGACCGTCCGACTGGTCCAGCGCATCCGTGAGGCCGCGAACCACGTCCGCATCGGAGACTTCGGCCGCTGCGCCGTGATTCCATTCAATCCCCAAGGCGGCTATCGCGTCGAGTGCGTACATCGCAATGAACATGTTCTCCGCGATCACCGCTACGCCACCGGTGCCGCCGTTGTAGGCGTCGACCTTCAGGGTCTTCACGACACCCGGTAAGGCGCGAGCCACCGAGTCGTCAAAATGACTGACCGTTCCCCCGAGCGTCGGACACATCAGCACGCTCGCGTACAACAGGCCGGCCGGCAACGCGTCGATACCGAACCGCGCGCTCCCGTTGAGCTTGGATGGCCCGTCGATACGCTTGAGCGGCTTGCCGATCATCCTGAACTGGGCCGGGGTCTTCAGCACGACGTGAGCATGCAGCGATTGCTGGCCGGCGAGCTCGGCCAACTCACCGAAACTTGCCGAGCGTCCCGACGCATGCAGCACGCGACCGTTCTCGGCACGGCATTCGCCTGCCGGCACGTGCCATTTTTCGGCTGCAGCGCCGCACAACATCGCACGTGCGCCAGCGCCGGCTTCGCGCATCGGCAGCCACAGGTCGTTGATGCTGGTGGAACCGCCGGTGATCATCGTGCCGAAATCGCGCGAGATCTTGCGTGTCATCCAGACGGTCAACTCCTCGATGACACTGTGATCATCGGGGCGAAACGGAAGATCGCCGGCAACGTTGTCCAGATTGTTGTAGATGCCATCGATAGGTGACTGTTCAACCTTCACCTGTGCCCAATCGGCATCCATCTCTTCCGCCAGCAGCATGGCCGCTCCCGTATAGATCCCCTGGCCCATTTCCGATTTGCACATCATCACTGTCACGCTGTTGTCCGATGAAACCTTGACCCAGCCATTGAGCGGCACCTGCGTGCCCTGCACCGGCAATGGCGCGGAGGTCAGCAAACGCTGGCGCGGCGGCAGCGCCGACCACCCGACGACCAGTGCGCCGACAGCGCCAAGGCCGCCGATCAGGAAGGTTCTGCGCTTTAGCATGAGAGGTTTCAGAGCCGGGAGGTCATCGTCGGTCAGTCCTGTTGCGGCGTCGGCTAGTGTGCAGCAGCCATCAATTGAAGAACGCGCACAGCTGCGTTCAATTGAAATACGGGAGTCCAGATCGTTTTAAAAGAGCAATGCTTCTTGCGAATGGGAACGCTAATGGCACGACCAGGGGCATCCGCTAGTACTGCGAGCACCGGAATCACCTATATTAGTCTGGGCAGTGGTCCGCCGAAACCGGCATTCACACCAGGCTTGAGGCCTTCAACGCACCGCACGCTATCAGCAGAGCCCGCATAGCAACGCCACGCAGAGGTCGCCGATGCTCGTTGATCTTGTACGCGATTTGCTGTATCGCATCGCCCCCGCCTGGGAAGCGGCTTTCGCACGTCACGGCCTCGACCTTCATGCGGCCGACACCGCGAGCGAACTCGCCCGGGCACTGAACATCGACTGGACCGATCCAGCTGTGGCCGATTTGTGCCGTTCCACGTTCCGGGCCATCGAACCCGGGGACCCGGCACGCAGCCTGCTTTACCACATGCTCGCTCGTCCCGCGGAGCGGTCGGCGGGCGAAAGTGTCGCGCCCGATGAGCTGGACCTGCTGGAAAACTACCTCTATTCGCGCGCAGGACCACCCGACGATTGGCGGCAGCTGGAGATTGCGGTGCTCGCTTACCAGTATCGTCCGGCCCGACGCACCGGACACGAGACGCATGCCGACATGGTGTTTTCGCGGCTGGGC
>JBEKNG010000241.1:0-7843 GCA_049523075.1 Paraburkholderia sp. | reverse complement strand
AGCTTCCTGCCGGCCGACCTGAAAGCGAAGAGCACGCTATGAAGACGCGCAACTCGCATCCCACGCTGCAGGTTGTCGAGTCACCTGGGCAGCCAGCGCCGAAGTCGCCCGAGGCGCATGTCGAACTCGCCGGTGTCACCCGTTACTTCGCGAAGAACGATTCGAAGGAGTTGCTCCATGCACTCGGTCCAATCGATCTCACGCTGACGCGGGGCGAATTCTTCTCCGTGGTGGGGCCGTCCGGTTGCGGCAAGTCCACTTTGCTCGACGCGATCGCCGGCCTCTCCAAGCCGAGTTCCGGCACGGTTACGTTTGAAGGTCAGCCGGTGAACGGCGTCCCCGACGGCGTGGGCGTCGTGTTTCAGGAGGATGCGTCGTTTCCCTGGCTGAACCTGCGCGACAACATTTCGTTCGGGCTACGCATGGCGGGCGTCGATGGCGCCGAGATCTGGCGCCGGGTCGACTATGCGATGGGTTTCATGGGACTGAACGATTTCGCCAACGCGCACCCGTCGCAGTTGTCGGGCGGCATGCGGCAGCGCGTGTGTATCGCCAGAACCCTCGTGCTGCAACCGCGCCTCATTTTGCTCGATGAGCCGTTCGGCGCGCTCGATCAGCAGACCCGCCTGCTGATGGGCGATGAGTTACTGAGACTGTGGCGCGAAACCTCCGCCACCGTGTTGCTGATCACGCATGCGCTCGACGAGGCCGCAATGCTCTCCGACCGGGTCGGCGTGATGTCGGCTCGGCCGGGGCTGTTTATCGACATCGTTGAAACGGGCTGGGAGCGTTCGCGTGACAGCCGCGTCGTTTCAACGCCGCGTTTTGGCGAAATCAACGCCCGTTTGTGGGAAAAGCTGCGGGTCGAATCGTTGAAGGTGATGGGCGCACATTAGGCGCGCGATGCGTGTGGGCATTCTCATACGAACCTGGGAGTTCGAAGTGAAAGCCGAAAGTCTGATCCGGATTGCCGTGGTAGCTGGCTTTATCGTGCTGATCGAATTGCTGTGCCGTAGTGGCATCATTCCATCCAGCGTACTGATTCCGCCGTCCGCGATGTTCACGCACGGCATCGACCTGCTGCGCAGCGGCAAATTCGACCACGATATTGTGACGAGCCTCGTCAACATCGTCGCCGCCTCGATCGTCTCGGTGCTGCTCGGGTTTGTGCTGGGGCTCGGCATACACGCACTGCCATCGGTGCGCCGCTCGATCGAACCGCTGTTATCGAGCTACTACGCAATTCCCACCTTCATCTTTTATCCGGTCTTTATCGTCATCCTCGGCATCGGTTCGCTGCCGATCATCGCGATTGCCGTGATGCTCTCGGTCGTGACCATGATCACCGCGACGCTGAACGGGCTAGACCGGATTCCGCGTGCGTTGCATAAGAGCGCCCAGGTGATGCGGCTCTCGCGCTGGCGCTCGGCCATCTACATCAAGCTGCCGGCCACGTTGCCGTATCTGTTCACCGGCGTGAAGCTGTCGGTGGCCTATGCGTTTATCGGCGTGGCCGCCTCGGAATTCATCCTGTCGGGCTCGGGGATCGGCTATGCAATTGGCTATGCGTACAACAACTTCCAGAACGACGACATGTATTCGCTGATGCTGTTTGTGCTCGTGCTGGTTACGCTGGTGAACAGCGTATTGAACCGCATCGATCAGCGATTTCAGGCGCGCCGCCGGCGCTGAGCATGCGAATACCGGAGATTTCGCCATGAGGAGATTCGTTGATTCGCTGCTGGTTGCGCTGGTCATCGTCGCGTGCTGGCAGTGCCTGAATTGGGCTGTTGGCAACAATTCGCTGAGTTCGCCGTGGAGCACGGTGGTGGCGCTCGTCCAGATGCTCGGCACCGCGGCGTTCTGGGGCAACGTGGGCGAAACCGCGCGAGCCCTGGCTTACGCGCTCGTCATCGCGCTTGCCGGTGGTGTTGCGCTCGGCGTGCTGCTCGGCGCGAATCGGATGTCCGGCGTGGTCGCTGAGCCGATTTTACTGAACCTGTATTCGCTTCCCAAGGTCACGTTGTATCCGTTGGTGTTGCTCGTGTTCGGTCTGGGTCTGTCGGCGAAAGTGGCCTTTGGTGTCATGCACGGCCTGATCCCGATCCTGATGTTCACCATGAACGCGATACGCGAGATGCGACCGGTCTACCTTCGCGCATCGAAAACCATGCGCCTGTCGTTTGCCCGCACGATTGTCTACGTCGTGCTGCCGGCGATCTTTCCCGAAGTCGTGTCCGGCCTGCGGCTCGGCTTCTCGCTGACCTTGCTGGGCGTGTTGATCGGCGAAATGTTCGCGTCGCAACGCGGGCTCGGCTATCTGCTGACGAGTGCGATGAACCTCGGCGATATCCGCACGATCATGACGGTCGCCCTGTTTCTCACAGTGTTTGCCCTTTCGTGTAATGGCTTGTTGATGATGGCCGACCGGCGCCTGAAGCATCGCTGAGCGGTTCGTTACGTTTTGTGAACCGCGTCGATTCCATTTCTTTCAGAAAGGTAGAGACAACATGTACGACATATTCCAGACGGATCGCCTGATCGACCTTTGGTTGACCGAGGACATCGGCTATTGCGACCTGACCGCGCCGTTGACCTGAGTAGGAGATTTTTTTTATTCGAGTTGTGCAGCATTTTTTTTTCGCTCATTGTGCATTGTGCACAACCGATTCCGGCACAGCTCGTTGAGCGACATTCTGGCACCTTGCAGGCTCCCTGATGGCGAGTCCGGTGGGGTCGTTCGTCTGCGAAACCTGCCGCACCGGGTTGAGCGTGCCAACGTACTCACCGAACAGGATGATGTAAGTGGACTCTGCAATGGCCGCGTCTTCGAGTCAGCCCGAAACAGGCGCACGCCTGATCGTAGCGGGACTCAATCATGGCTTCGAAACCGACGACGGCGTACAGACCGCGTTGTTTTCGAGCCTTAATTTCAACGTAGGACCGGCCGAGATCGTTTCCATCGTCGGCCGCAGCGGTGCAGGCAAAAGCACGCTGTTCAACCTCATCTCGGGTTTGCTCACCGCGCAGGCGGGCCGCATTGAGATCGGCCCCCGTCCGGACGGCAGCAGGGGCCGAATCGCCTATATGCTGCAGAAGGACTTGCTGATGCCGTGGCGTTCGGTGCTGCAAAACGCGCTGCTGGGCATCGAACTTTACAGAAAGGTGACGCGCGCCGATATCGACCGCGCCCGCGACATGCTGGCGCGCTATGGTCTCACCTCGGTTCTCGATGCGTATCCCCAGGCATTGTCCGGCGGTATGCGGCAGCGGGTGGCGTTGACCCGTACCCTGCTCGTCGATCCCACCCTTGTCCTGCTCGACGAACCCTTCTCGGCGCTTGACTATGAAACGCGGCTGGCTCTCGAGGACGACGTGATGTCGCTGCGGCAAAGCACGGGTACGAGTGTTGTGCTGGTGACGCACGATATCGAGGAAGCGATTGCCATGAGCGATCGCGTGATCCTGCTCGGTGGACGGCCGGCGCGCATCGAAGACTCTGTGGACGTCAAGCTTTCAACCCAAGGTCCCCGCACGGCTGTATCGGCCCGCGAGGCGCCAGAGTTCCGCACCTTTCATAAGCGGATCTGGGGCGGACTGCGCAGTAATACCATTCATCATGCGGGAGCGTCGACATGAGTGACGCAGTGATTTCAGCAGGGACAGCGCGTCGGCGACCACGCGCCAAACGTTTGAAGGGCCAGGCGGCCACCGGAACGGTCGTCACGCTGATCATGGTCGGGTTGGTGGTGCTCTGGCAGGTGGCCGCCGGGCATGCCTGGATCAACGGTCAGTTGTTCGGCTCGCCGCTCGGCATCTACAAGGCTGCGGACATCGGGCTGACGCAGGGCACGCTGGTGCCGGACACGCTCACCACACTCCTCGAGACGGTGCTCGGGCTCGTGATTGGCAGCGGGCTGGGTATTGCGCTCGGTCTGTTGCTGTGGTTCGTGCCCCGCATAGCCGGTGTCACGGAAGGATTTGCAGTTATCCTAAACAGTATTCCCAAGATTGCGCTCGGTCCGCTGATCGTTATCTGGTTCGGTTCGGACGTGACGTCGAAGGTCTGGCTGGCGGGCATTTCCACCTTTGCGGTGGCCATGATTTCTTCCTGCGCGGCTGCCCGTGAGGTCGATGTCGACCTGTTGAACCTGTTTCGTTCATTCAATGCGAAGCCGGGCATGATCTTTCGCAAGCTGATCGTGCCGGGGGCGCTGCCGTGGATCTTCTCCACGCTGCGCGTGAATATCGGCTTCGCGTTGATCGGCGCCGTCGTCGGTGAATACATCGCATCCCAATCAGGCCTCGGTCACGCGGTATTTGTGGCCGGCTCGCTGTTCGACCTCAATACGGTCTGGCTCGGCATCATCATTCTGACGTTGATGGCGACGCTGCTCTCCTGGATCGTTCAACTCGCGGAAACTCGGATCATTTCATGGAAAACGAAACGATGAAGCAGTCTCTCACGTCGCTGCAATACAGATCGTCGCGCAACGGGCTCGTCGCAAACCGCCTCAAGCAGGTCTTCGCTGCGAGCGCACTGCTCATCGCGGCGGCGGCCGCGACCCAGCCGGCAGTCGCCGCGCCAGAGAAGGTCGTCGTTTATCAGGCGTTCCAGTCCATCCAGTATCTGCCGCTCTATGTCGCGATGGACAAAGGGTTCTTTGCCCAGAATGGTCTCGACGTGCAGAAAGTGACGGCAGGCAGCGGCGCGCAGGGTGTCGCCGCCGTAATCGGCGGGCATGCCGATTTCTCCCTGCAGGATCCGATGACAGCCGCGCTGGCCAACCTGAAGGGCGCGACGCTTGTCAACGTGGCCAATGTCGTGGCCGGGGTGCCGGTATGGATCATCGCGCCACCGGGTTCCACGCTCAAGACTCAGGCTGATCTGGCGGGTAAAGTGGTTTCGGCGGCGTTGCCACCTACGACCAGCACCTATCTGTTGCAGCGCCTGATCAAGCAGGAGAAGATTGCTGACGTAAATCTGAATACGGTGCAGATCGGCACCGAGCTCGCGCCCGTCACGGCAGGACGCGCCTCTGCTGCCGCGCTTTACGAGCCGCAAGCGGATCAGGGCATCGCTTCGGGCTACAAGATTCTCTATGCGTTTCCCAAAGCTTATCCCGGTGGCTACGCCTTTTCGACGATGGATACGCTAGCCTCCACGATCAAGACGAAGCCGGCGATGGTGGCGGCCTTCGTGAAGTCCATCGCCCAGGCAGAAGCGCTGATCCAGCAATCTCCAGAAGCGGCAAAAGCCGTGGCCCTCGCCCAGTTTCCGACGCTCGACAAGAAAATCGTGGAGAGCGCGGTCGACCGTCTGATCAGCCAGAAAATCTATGCTGCAACTCCTGATATCTCCGAGCAGGCGTTCCGCAATGCGCTGGACCTGCAGGAGTACATCGGCAATATCAAGCCCGGCAGCGTGTCGTACGGCAGCGCGGTAGACGATTCCTTTGCCAAGGCCGCTGCAAAATGAGCGTAAAGGCCGCTGTTACGGTTCCTTCTGGGCGCTCGCAAAGAAAAGGCCTGCCGTTGAGCTTTCAGGTACCTGGCAGACGTGGCGACGATTTGCAGACCCTGCAAACCGCCGCATGGGTCGAAACGGTACTGGGGTAAGCATTGGCCAGATTCTATCGGACAGCTCAACAATACGTGCTGAGCACACTGCGGGCGGAGATCCTGCAAGGTCTTTATCCGGCCAATACACACCTGCGCCAGGAAGAGGTGGCGAAGCGGCTTCATGTCAGCACGACACCGGTGCGCGAGGCGTTCCGTGATTTGCGGGCAGAAGGGCTCGTCTCCATCGACCCGAATAAGGGTGTTTTGACGCGAGGACTGACGGCGGCGGACGCGACGGGCATCTATGAACTGCGCATGATGCTCGAGCCCATGCTTGCCCAACGCGCCTGCCTCGACATCGCCGCCGCCGATCTCGACGCTGCGAAAAGCAGTCACGAAGCCATGGTTGCAACCCGTTCTCCGGAGGAGTGGTCGCTGCTGAACGAGTCGTTCCACGAAAGCCTTGTGAAGAGTCAGGCGGACACGCGGTTGTTCGATATCGCGGAGTCGCTTTCGCGTGCGGCCCGTCCGTACGTGAGTCTTTCGATGCATGTGAACGAGGACATCATGACGTCGAACAACAGTGAGCATGCGGCACTTCTCGCAGCATACGAGGCGGGCGACGCCGGAGCCGTGTATACCCAGACCCGAAGTCATCTGGAGAATACGCGGGATGCGGTGGTCGAGTATGTGGATCAATGGCTGGCCGCCGAGAGCCAGCTTCAGATCAAATCGGGCTGACACTGTAAACCGTGCGCCGCTGTGGACTGGGTCTCGGAGAGTCGATAGTCGGCCGATAAGAAAGCGAATATGGATTCCCTTGCCTTGAATACCTTGTCGGCGGTGGACGCCCGGCGTCTGATTGGAAGCCGTCAGGTTTCGCCGGTTGAGCTGCTGGATGCGTGCATCGCGCAGATACATGCGCTCAACCCAGCGGTCAATGCCCTCGCGGCAACGCGCTTCCAGCATGCTCGCAGCGAAGCACGCGTCGCGGAACAGGCCGTCATGCGCGGCGAAAAGTTGGGCCTGTTGCACGGTTTACCGCTTGGCGTGAAGGATCTGGAAGAGACCGCGGGCTTACTGACGACATACGGTTCGCCGATCTTTCGCGGCAACGTGCCGTTGCACGATAACGCGATGGTGGCGCGTTTGCGTGCGGCGGGGGCGATTCTGACCGCGAAGACCAATACGCCTGAAATGGGCGCAGGTGCCAATACACGCAATGCCGTATGGGGCGCCACCGGCAATCCGTTCGATCCGGCGTTGAACGCGGGCGGCTCGTCGGGCGGTTCCGCCGTTGCATTGGCAACCAACATGCTGCCTCTGTGCACGGGTACCGATACGGGCGGCTCGCTGCGCATCCCTGCGGCGCTTTGCGGTGTCGTGGGCTTTCGGCCTTCACCAGGCCTAGTGCCGGGCGATACCCGGTTACTTGGCTGGTCACCGCTGACGGTGTCGGGGCCCATGGGGCGGGATGTTGCGGACACGCGTTTGCAACTGGCGGCGATGGTCGGCCTGCACGATCGCGAGCCGCTCGGGGTCGATTGCGATTACCGGACGATCCTTCGAGCGCGCGAAGTGGATCTCAACACGCTGCGGATCGGCTACACGGAAGACTTCGGTGCATGCGAGGTGTCTCTCGCTACGCGGCAGACCTTTCGCGGGAAGATGGCCGCGCTGTCGCGTTACGTCGGTGTATGCGAACCGGTGACATTCGAGTTGGGCGAGGTAGACCGCTGCTTCGACGTGGTCCGCGCGCAGAACTTCATCGCGAGTTTCAAGGAAATCTACGAGCGCGATCCTGACCTGCTGGGATCGAACACGCGGACCAACTACGAGATGGGACTCGCCATGTCGCTCGGCGACGCGGTGTGGGCACACGCCGAGCAAACCCGCATATTCCGCCGTTTTCAGGCGATGTTCGATCGCTTCGACCTGATCGTCTCGCCGACCTGTTCCGTTTCGCCATTTCCCTGGCAAACGCTCTATCTTGCGGAAATGGATGGACGTCCGCTGGAAAACTACTATCGGTGGTTAGGGTTGACCTATGTCGTGAGCTTGCTGACCAATCCTTCGCTGTCGTTGCCTTGCGGCACGGATCATGCCGGCTTGCCATTCGGGCTCCAACTCGTGGGACCGTTTCGCAATGACCGCTGCGTTCTGGATATCGCTCAGGCGCTTGAAAGCGCATTCAGCCGTGACGATGCGTTGCAGAGGCCGACGCCGGATCTCGGCAAATTGGCGGAGACGCGGGTGGCGTTGAAATCGATTGTCACGCATG